>JAITHO010000202.1 GCA_031279915.1 Tannerellaceae bacterium | reverse complement strand
CTGTACTGTGCGGTTAGCGATAGTCCCTGAATGGCATCGAAATTGGCGATGGCGGCAGTGAAGTCGGCCTTGTTCTTTGCTACCGTTCCGCGGAACATGAGGCATTTCCCCCGAAGTCCCAGAGCCGAGTTGCGCGTCACTCTGCCTTTGTGTTCAGCCGGCCAGCTTTCGGGCAGCAGTGTGGCAGCCTCTTCAAGGTCGGTGATAGCCTGGTCGAGCAGTTGCGTTCCCGTCGAGTTGGGCGCATAAGCTTTGTTGAGGTCGGTTATGCGCTCGCTGATCAAGGGCGCGGTGCCATAAACGTTCCAGAGGCAGAAGTTTATGTAGGAACGGAGGAACAGCGCCTCTCCCTTGTGATATGCCCGTTCTTCGGGCTTTTCTTTATAGGCGAAGCTCCCGTTCTCCTCAATCTTTTGCAGCACAATGTTGGCGCGAGCGATAAGCTGGTAGGCGAATTGATAGTAGAGGGATAGCTGTCCGTTTGATCCGTTCAGAGCCGAGAAGTTTTCGGTTGCATAAGAGCCGGGCGTGGTGAGGTCGTCGCTGGGCAGTAGCACAACAGGGAAAACGTTATTGTTTTGTCCTCCCCTGAAAGCATAGAAGAAGGATACTTTCTGATAAATACCGAACACGGCTTGCTGCATTTGCTTTTCATTTTGGAAAAAGCCGGCTTCCGTGTCGCCGATAGGGTCGAGATTGATTGTGCTTTCGCTGCAGGAGATTATTATCTGCGCTAATAGCATAGCAATGAATATGGCAAATATGTTTCGTTTCATATTCTTAGGTATTTGATGTTAAAAAGAGAAATTAGCTCCCAAGGAAAAGACCGTCGGGGTGGTGATGTCTTCCGGATCGAGGTCGTTGTAGGGAGTGATGACAAAGAGGTTGCTGCCGGAGAAATAGCATCTGAGATCGCTTATCCCAGCCTTCCGCAAGATGTCGGCCTTTATGTTGTATCCGATCTGGAAATTCTGGAAGCGCAGGAATCCCGCATCCTGCACGAATCGCGAGGAGATGCGGTTATTGCCCGACGGATCGCTCTGAATGGCTCTGGGAATGGTGTTCGAAGGATTGGATGGCGTCCAGCGGTCGCGATATTGGGCGAGAAAAACCTGTCCGCCGCCATCAATCGACGAGAGTCCGCTTGAATTAACCCTCTGAACGTCGCCTACGCCGCGGAAGCCGAGCGAAAGGTCGAAGTTGCGCCAGGTCGCTCCGAAGCTAAAGCCGTAGTAGTATCCCGGAATGGTTTTGCCGAGGTAGGTTTTGTCGTAGTCGTCGATCTTGCCGTCGGGCTCATAGTGTTTGAGGGCTCCTTCGGGATCATCGGCAGTCGGAGCTCCGTAGAGGTCAACGTACCTGACGTCGCCCGGAGACTTTTGCGTCGAGTTGCCGACGTCGTTTATCCTTCCAAGGTACTCGTCGACTTCGGCCTGCGTTTGGAATATACCGTCGGTTTTGAAGCCGTAGATGTAGTTCATGGAGTATCCGCTCTCGATGCGCAGGTCGCCGCCTGAAGGCTGATTGCGGTAGAGATCGCTCACGCGGTTGCTAACCGTGGTGAGGTTAGCCGAAGCCGTGATTCCAACCTGACCTATTCGATCGTTATACTCAGCCTGGAACTCTACTCCGCGGTTAGTTACTTTCGCAAGATTGACAACGGGCGAGTTCAGCGCTCCTACGGTCCAGGGAATAACTATAGCCTGGAGGATTCCGTCGGTCTGCCGGCTGTAATACTCAGCCGAGAAGCTGAGCCTGTTGTTCAGCGCAACCATATCGAATCCGGCGGAGAAGGTCGTCACTGTCTCCCAGCTCATATCCTTTACAGGAAAGTCTCCCAGAGCGGCAGCGGGATAGATAATACCGTCGCCGATGATCTCCGAACTTGTTCCGAAAGCAGCTTTAGGATTAAGGTTAACCATTGAGAGGAAAGCATAGTCGCGCGTTTCCTGGTTGCCGGTTTGGCCCCATCCTCCGCGTAGCTTCAGATCGTCGAGCCATGCAACGTTGCTGAGGAACTTCTCCGATGACACGCGCCATGCTCCGGCAAAGGAAGGGAAGATGCCCCACTTGTATCCCGGGCCGAATTTGGATGTTCCGTCGCGACGGACAGTTGCGTCAAGGTAATACTTCTGCCCGTAATTGTAGCTGAGACGGCCCATGTAGCCAATAAGTCCGGAGCCGTATCGGTTATACATTAAAGTCTTGTCGCCCGATCCCCATCCTTCATTAATATATCTCTGATCCCAGCTTGTGATAGGCGAGTTCTGCCCGATTGCCTCCTGGTTGATATTCCATCTCACGTCTTGCGACATGGCGTTCAGCACGAGGTCGACGGAGTTCTTCCCGAACTTGTTGACATAAGAAACGGTCATCTCCTTCACGATATTGGTGTTGGTAATAGTTCTGATTTCGTAAGGATTTCCGCGAGAGGAATAGTCTTGCGTAACTATTTCGTATTGGGCTTTAGTAGCTTCCCAATACCAGTCCCTTTTGTTTGTGTAGTGGTCGAAGCTGAACGTACCTTTTATTTTCAGTCCCTTAAAGGGCGAGACCTCGGCATAGAACGATCCCATATTCCTCATCACTTCCCGCTTGGTAATATCATATTGGTCGAATCCGAGGAGGTTCTGTATCGTAGCTTTGCCGTATCCGTACGACTGGAAGGTGCCGTTGACCGTTCGTCCCGGCAAGGCAAGTCCGTCGGGACGCGTTGGATCGTAGAGGGGTTGCCAGGGCATCATGCGCGATACGCTGGTGAAGTCAGGGGTAACGCGGTCATCGACCTCCGAGTAAACCAGCCGGAACGATTCGCCGACCTTCAGCCATGAAGTGAAGTTATGGTCGGAATTGAAGAAGAACGAATAGCGGTCGAGCACATCTTTATAGAGCACATCGCTCTGGGAGGTATATCCTGCGCCGACGGCATAGTTGGAAAGCTTGCCCCCTCCGGTAACGCTCACGTTGTAGTCTTGTATGGCAGCGTTTTTGACTAAGGCTGCATCTAACCAGTCGCGCGCGTACTCGGGGCTATTGCCCATATAGTTTGCCGAGCTTTTGTCGAAGAGCGTATACCACCATTCCTTATTATATGCCGTGTTGGCATTGATGGCTTCGAGGCTCATGTCAATGTATTCCTGCATGCCGACGAGGTCGTATCGCTTGAAGAGGTTCTGCACGCCGTAGTTCAGCGACAGGCTAACTCTGGGTTTACCTTCCGATCCGCGCTTTGTGGTGATGAGGATTACGCCGTTGGAAGCTCTTACGCCGTAGATTGCGGTGGCGGAGGCGTCTTTGAGGACGGAGATAGATTCAATATCGTTAGCGTTAATCATGCCGAGCACGTTGATGGGCGATCTGACGTCCCGCGAAGCTGCATCGGTTGAGCTTGCAAAGCCTTCGGTGAGCGGAATCCCGTCGATAACGTACAGAGGATCGTTAAATCCCAGCGTGCTGACGCCTCGGATGCGGATCGTTGGCCGAGCCATAGGGCTGCTACCGGGATTGCTTACCATAACTCCGGCCATCTTGCCCTGCATGGCAAATTCAGGCGACACGTTGACCTGCTTGGTTATCTCGTCGGAGCCTATCTGAACAACCGCTCCCGTAAGATCCTTCTTCACGCGCGTGCCGTATCCGATGACCAGCACCTCTTCGAGCGACTTCGTATCCTCGCGCAAGCTCACGTTGATGACATTGCGATCGCGCACCTGAATCTCCTGCGAGATGTAGCCGATGTAGGAAATGGATAGCGTTGCTCCACGTCGAACAACGATAGCGAAGCGCCCTGCGACGTCGGTCACAACTCCGTTCGACGTTCCTTTTTCCAGGATATTGGCTCCGATAACCGGCTCTCCGACGACGTCGGTAACGATGCCCGTAACGGATATCCCAGGCTCTTGCTGAGGAATAGCGGCTAAGCTTCGGGATATGTAAACCTGACGCTCGTCGATAGTGTACGCATTTCCCGTTTGCCCAAGCAAGTTGTCGAGAATCTTGTCTATCGTTTGATCCTTTACCGAGATGCTCACAAGGCGACTTTCGTCGATAGCTCCGGCATAGTAGAAGAATACAAATTCGCTTTGCTCTTCTATTTGGTTGAAAGCTTCGCGTATTGTTTTATTACTTATTTCCAGCGAGAGCAGGGTTTGCTGCGAATAGGTCGTTCCTGCGCTTGCAATGCTCATTCCCGCGATGAGGAGTATAACGGCTATCCTCATAATCCGTTGAAATTTTCTGTTGGTAGCATCTTGTATGCTTCGAATAAATTTGTTTTTCATAAATTCGTATTGATTAATAAAATATAAATTAACCTGAACCGGGTGGTATGCGACATATAGCCCGGTTCGCTTTTTTTGTAGATCACAGTCTCTTCTTCAGCTCTTCTTCAGTATCTTCTTCATAGGCAAAATAATTTTAATGGTTCATGTATATTATATAAGAATTATTCTCATGCTTGTATGCCACCGGCGCAGTGTTTGAAAAGCCGCGAAGCACCCTCTCCGGATCAGTTTTAAGATCAAGTTTGCCGCTGAATTTAAGTTCGCCGGCTTCTGGCTCACAACTTATGGATATGCCGTAATAATGCGACAATCGGTTCAGAATCCGCGAAAGCTTCTCATCGCTGTATATGTAAACGCCCTCCTTCCATGAGATATATCTTTCGACCTTCACTGTGCTCAGGCTTGATTTTCCGTCCGACAAACAAAACATCTGGTTTGGCGAAAGACGAGCGGAATTTTTGCCGCCCGAGGCCGTTTGCACCGAAACGGCTCCTGTCACCAAAACAACCGATTGCGCCTGCTCATCCTTGTAGGCCGCAACATTAAAGGCAGTGCCCGTTGCCGTAACCTCCATGATTCCGGTTTTAACGACGAACGGACGATTAGCGTCGGACTTAACCTCCACGTATGCCTCTCCCTCAAGAAAAACCTCCCGCACCGCAGCCTGAAACACCGGCGGATACACAAGCCGCGACGAGGCGTTGAGCCATATCCGAGTACCGTCGGACAGCGCAAGGAAAGTATGCCGGCCTTTGGGAACGATCACTTGGTTGAAAACCGGCTCCTGCGACTTCTTGCTCTGCTCATCGGGAGGCACAAGGGTTTGCGAATTAATTTCGGCAACTCCCTGATCGTTATACTGAATGTGCGCCGTTTTCTCTTTCAGAGAAAGGCAGTTGTTATCCGAAAAAACTATTTGGATATCATCACTCTCTTGCGGCGGTAGCGGAACCTCCTCAATTCGCGGCATCGCTTGCAACTCATCCAAGCTTTCTGAGGGATTTAATCGCAGCAACGCAATCCATACGGCGGCAATCAAGCATGCGGCAGCAATCGAAGTTGCCGCAAAAATCCTGCACCAACGCGCCCGCCTCCGACTTCTGATCCGGCTTTGCACTCCGGACCACATAGAGCTCAGCTCGCCGCTCGACACGCTACGCTGATCGGAATGCAAAAACGACACGCAAAAAAGAGCCATCCTAAAATCCTTCTCCGACACGCGCCCTTCGCTTATCCGGAGCCTCCACTCAGCCTCGCCCTCCGGATTCGGATGATTGGCAAAAGCTATAAAGCTCTCGTCCTCCAAAAGATCAGCTAATGAATATTGCCTATTATTTTCCATTGCATATTATTGAATACGTTAAAAAGACAATGATCTCTACGCTTTGTACTCAGTCCGCCCAATTATTTCTCCTTCGCCGCCGCCTCCCTTATTTTTCCAATCGTGCGATGCAATAAATTTCTTACCGACTGATAATTCATTCGCATCATGCCGCAAATCTCATTATATGAAAGCTCCTCGATGAACCGATAATACAAAACCTCCCTCTGCCGTGGAGTGATAATCTCCATCAAACGTTCAAGCCTAAGCTGCCAGGCCAAAAGCTCCTCCGATTCAATCATCTTTGCTTCGGCAGAAAACTCCGTATCGAAAACCGGCTCAATGCTATCAATATTGTAATGATATATTTCCTTTTTAAACAGATTGAAGAGCGTATTCTTCATGGCGATGAGCATATATACCTTAACATTATCCACTTCCTTAAGCCTTTTTCTTCCCAAATAAAGTTTCGCAAATAAGTCCTGCACGCAATCTTTCACCATCTCCACGTCGTCGGTAAAATGCAAGCCATATTCAAGCAATTTAGCCGCATAAGCAGAGTAGAGCGAAGCAAAAGCCTCATCGCTCCCCATCCGAAACTCGTTCCAAAGTTCCTTATGCTGTGACATTGCCGGTTTTGTCATAATATACTACGATCGGTACAAAGTATAAATTTGAATAAAAGACAATGAAACTCCAAATTTGTACTCATGGCTATGCGGCAGCAAGGGGGACTTTTTTTATGAGATTTTCAAAAAAACTGTCATTGGCCATGCTTCGTCGACAAACGGCGCTGGCTTGCGAGATTTAGATTCTCCAAAAACACAAACGGCGCTGGCTTGCGAGATTTAGATTCTCCAAAAACACAAACGGCGCTGGCTTGCGAGATTTAGATTGTCCTAAATCACACTAG
>JAITHO010000173.1 GCA_031279915.1 Tannerellaceae bacterium | reverse complement strand
TGGCGACAGGGTATTCAATCGGGTGCCGTCAAAAAATCTGGTGGCGGCAGGGAATTCAATTGGGTGTCTCCAAATTTTTCATTTGGCGTTTCCTGTTAAATGCATTTAACAATCGGGAAGGGCGGCGCCGTAGAAGGCTGTCTCAAACCCGCCCTTACCAAATCCTGGGAGATCTTGGGAGAAGGAACATGCTTATAATTCCCCTCCGGTGGAGGAGGCAGGCGGTGGTTTAGTATTAATTGCACAGAATCTGCGAATCGATTTTCCGCAAGGATTCTTGCTGCATAGAACCCGCGGCTTTCATCCCCTCAACTATTTCCTATCTTTGCCCATATCAAATGAAATTGCAGCAATGAACGAACATGTATTATTTCCCCTTATTTCCCAACGTTTGAATCTTCCGCTCGACAAGGTCGGACGCACCGTTGCGCTCCTCGGCGAAGGAGCCACCATCCCCTTCATCAGCCGTTACCGCAAGGAAGTGACCGGCGGCCTCGACGAGCTGCAAATCGCTGCCGTAAGCGATTGCTTAGATAAGCTGACGGAGCTTTCCAAGCGCAAGGAAACAGTTCTGGCGTCGATTGACGAACAGGGCAAGCTTACCGACGAACTGCGCCTGCGGATAGCGAACTCATGGGACGCTACCGAAATCGAGGACATCTATCTCCCCTACAAACCCAAAAGACAGACGCGAGCCGAAATGGCCCGCAAAAAAGGGCTGGAGCCTCTTGCCGAAATCATCATGCAGCAAAGCGAGCACAACCTTTCGGCTCGCACCGCAGCTTTCCTCAACGAGGCCGTCGAATCCGAAGAAGAGGCCTTGCAGGGAGCTCGAGACATTATTGCCGAATGGGTGAGCGAAAGCGAAGATTCGCGCAACACGGTGAGGCGATCCTTCGAACGCACGGCCGTCATAAGCTCCAAAGTAGTCAAAGGAAAAGAGGACGATGGGGCCAAGTACCGCGATTATTTCGACTTCAGCGAGCCGCTCAGCCGATGCACATCCCATCGCCTGCTCGCTCTGAGGCGGGGCGAAGCAGAGGGAATCCTGCGCGTAAGCATATCGCCCGACGCCGAGCCCTGCATCGAACGAATCAAGCATAATTACACAAAGAAAAAGAGCTGGAGCGAATCAAGCGAGCAGGTTTGCTTGGCAGTGGAGGATTCATTCAAACGGCTGCTTAAGCCCTCAATTGAAACCGAATTTGCGGCTCTAAGCAAAGAGAAGGCCGACGACGAAGCCATCCGTATCTTTGCCGCTAATCTTCGACAGCTGCTGCTTGCTCCGCCGCTTGGACAGAAGCGCACGCTGGGCCTCGATCCCGGATTCCGAACGGGCTGCAAGCTGGTTTGCCTCGACGCCCAAGGCAATTTGCTTCACAACGAAACCATCTACCCTCATCCTCCGCAAAACGAAAAGGCAAAAGCGGCGGCCAAGCTCGCCAAGCTGGTTTCAACTTATGCCATCGACGCTATTGCCATAGGCAACGGAACCGCCGGACGCGAAACCGAGGACTTCGTTGCGGGCGTACAATTCGACCGCACGGTGCAAGCCTTCGTTGTGAGCGAAAACGGAGCCTCCATATATTCGGCCTCCAAAACTGCTCGCGAGGAGTTCCCTGATTACGACGTAACGGTGCGCGGCGCCATCAGCATAGGGCGTCGCTTGATGGATCCTTTGGCAGAGCTTGTCAAGATCGATCCTAAGAGCATAGGCGTAGGGCAGTATCAGTACGACGTTAATCAGTCATTGCTGAAGAAGAGCCTTGATCAAACGGTTGAGAGCTGCGTGAATACAGTTGGGGTTGATGTGAATACGGCCAGCAAGCATCTGCTGATGTACGTGTCCGGCCTTGGTCCGACGCTGGCGCAGAATATCGTGGATTATCGCGCATCCAACGGCCCATTTCGCTCGCGCAAGGATCTGATGAAGGTGCCTCGCATGGGAGAGAAGTCGTTCGAGCAGTCGGCCGGATTTCTGAGGATATCCGGAGGCGATAACCCGCTTGATAACTCGGCCGTTCATCCCGAGAGCTATTCGGTTGTGGAACGGATGGCCGGCGATTTGAATTGCACGGTTGATACTCTGATAGCCGACAAAAGCCTTAGGAGCAAGATAAATCCGTCGGCCTACATTGGCGGCAAGATCGGATTGCCTACGCTGCTCGACATCATTGACGAGCTCGACAAGCCTGGCCGCGACCCGCGTAGAACGATCCAAGCCTTTGCCTTCGATCCGTCGATAAAGAAGCTGGAAGATCTTCGCCTCGGAATGACATTGCCAGGCATCGTTACGAACATAACGCGCTTCGGCTGCTTCGTTGACGTTGGCATAAAGGAGAATGGGCTGGTGCATATTTCGCGCATGGCCGACCGTTTCGTGGAAGATCCAACCCAAGTAGTATCCATACATCAGCAAGTAAAGGTGAAGGTAACTGGGATCGACTTGGAACGTAGGCGCATCGAATTATCTATGACAAACAAACAATAAATCATTAAATCTGTACTAATATGGACAACAATCTCAACCTACCTAGCGAGATTCAAATAGAGCTATCTGAAGATATTGCTCAAGGCAGTTATGCAAATCTTGCCGTTATAGCGCATTCGTCGTATGACTTTGTTATCGACTTCATCCGCGTGCTTCCCGGCATGCCGAAGGCTAAGGTTCAAAGCCGTATCATTCTTACTCCCGACAATGCTCGCCGGCTTGTGCTTGCCTTGGAGGATAACATCCGCAAGTTCGACGAGATGGAGCGCAACAGCGCTGCCTTCCAAACGATGCTGCCTCCGATAGACGGGATGTCGGGCGAGGCTTAAGCGGCGAAATCCGTTTCATAGCGCATCTATCGGCGGAGGAAGTACCTTGCGATTCTCACTGCGGCTCTAACGGGAAGTGGTTCGAGGCGTTTCGAGAGGCGCTGGAGCTGGCTCGGAATGGCTATGCTCTGCGGGCAATGACGTTCGCACTTGCCGCATCGGATGCATGTGCGCGGGCCGCAAGGCTTGGCTCCCATTGCAGCCGAGCTGGTTAGCAATAGTTGCAGACCGGTTACGAAGCCTTGCGCAAAGCTGGCGTTATAGGCGGCGAAGCATTCCGGAATATTGATTCCTTGCGGGCAGGGCATGCAGTAATTGCAGCCTGTGCAGTTTATCTTATAAGCTCGCGAAAGTATTTCTCGAACGGCAACAAAGGCCTCAGCTTCAGCCGCCGACAATGGCGCAAAGTTCTCAGCCGCACGGATATTTTCGCGCATCTGCGCCACCGTGTTCATGCCGCTCAGCACAGAAGTAACTTCCGGCTGATTCCATAGCCATCGCAAGCCCCATGCCGCGGGGCTGAGCGCCGGATCAAGCTCTGCCAACAGCTTACGCGCCTCTGCGGGCAAGCCAGTCGCCAGCCGTCCGCCCAGTAGCGGCTCCATGATTATGACCGGAAGGCCCTTGGCGGCGGCCGCTTTTAGTCCCTCTTTGCCAGCCTGATAGTTCTCATTCGAATAGTTATACTGAATTTGGCAAAACTCCCATCGCGACATTTCGAGCACTTTCTGAAATTCTACGCCCGAACCGTGGAACGAAAATCCCGCATAGCGTATACGTCCTTCGCGCTTCTTTTCGTCAATCCATCGCTCTATGCCCCAATCCAGCAGCATACGGCACTGCGCGGCGTCGGTAATCATGTGCATAAGGTAGAAATCTATGTAGTCTGTACGTAAGCGCTCAAGCTGTTTGTTGAAAAAGCGGTCGAAGCTTTCGGGGCCTTTGCAGGAAACGAGGGGCAGCTTGGTTGCGATATTTATCCGCGAGCGTAGGCGGTTCTTGCTCACTATGTTGCCAAGGGTTTCTTCGCTACCTGCATAAATGTATGCCGTATCGAAGTAATTTACACCGCCTTCTACGGCAGCGAGAATCATCCGCTCAGTCTCAGCCATATTCCTCGAGAAGCGCATGCATCCGAGCCCAAGGATAGATAATTTTTCACCGATTTGTGCAGATGCGCGATACTGCATCGTGCCTTCTTTGTGTTCCATAATAATATTATTTCGCTAATTATTCGTTTTTATCTGCAAAGATACTTTAATGATGGCGGCATTCAAGTCCTATACATTATTATATATACCGAAAAAAATTTGAATAAGTTTGTAGGGAAATTCGGATAAGCTGCTGGGCAGATGCGCATAAGTAGCCAAATTTATGCGCATAAGTTGCTATATAAAGGCGGCAGTACTGCCGCATAAATTCGCATAAGTAGGGAAATTTCTTCAACAAGCTTGTCGCATAATTTTGCCTACTTTTGTAGAAAAATCCGCAAAAGTTTTTGGGCAGAGGTAGATAAGGGGCGGATAATCTGCTTAATGTTTCGTACATTTGCCTAAAATTATTATCTGAATATGGAGTATAATACAGAACAGAAACGGCTGATACTTCCCGAATATGGCCGCATTATTCAAAACATGGTTGATCACTGCGTGTCGCTTCCGGATCGCAACGAGCGGCAAAATTCCGCACTAGCTATTATCGGAACTATGGGCAATTTGTTCCCTCATTTGCGCGACATTAGCGATTTTAAGCACATACTTTGGGATCATTTGGCGATTATGGCCGACTTTAAGCTCGACATTGATTTCCCATACGAAGTCATACGCAAGGAAGATTTATACCGTAAGCCGTACCGTTTACCTTACAATAATTCGCGCTTTAGGTACAGGCATTATGGGATAATTATCGAACGAATGATAGCCGAAGCTATCAACATGGAGGATGGAGCTGACAAACAGAAGCTTATCTTTTACATAGCTATGCAAATGAAGCGTTCGTATATTGTTTGGAATAAAGACACAGTTGATAACGGGCGTATTTTTGCGGACTTGTATGAGCTTTCGAAAGGGCGTATAAAAATCGGAGAAGGTGAGATGAAACTTCCGGAAGCTCAGGAGCTTGTAGGTAAGATGGCAGAAACGTCGACAAGCAATTCGCAGCAAAATAATAGGAAAAAGAAGGCGCGAAAAAAATAGAATGAGCTCGTTTATCATTGAAGGCGGTCAGCGGCTTAAGGGAGAACTGACGCCTCAGGGCGCGAAAAACGAGGCGCTGGAAGTTATCTGCGCATCGCTCTTGACGTCGGAAGAGGTTAGGATTCGTAACGTTCCTGATATTCTTGATGCTACGAACCTTATCATGCTGCTTCGGGAAATGGGCGTGAAGGTTGAGAAACTGGGGGAACATGATTATTCGTTTAGGGCAGATGATATTGACCTCGATTTTCTGGAGACGGAGAAATTCGTGCGAGCATGCGCTGCGCTTCGTGGCGCGGTTATGATCACAGGGCCTCTGCTTGCTCGCTTTGGGCGCGCACTTGTTCCTCAGCCAGGAGGCGATAAAATCGGACGGCGTCGTTTGGATACTCATTTTACCGGTTTGCAAAAGCTTGGGGCTGAGCTTGAGTATGATTCGGAGCGGAGGTGCATCCGTTTGGAGGCTTCGCGCTTGAAGGGGGCCTACTTGTTGCTTGACGAGGCATCGGTTACCGGAACGGCTAACGTGCTTATGGCGGCGGCTTTGGCTGAGGGCGCAACGACGATTTACAACGCAGCCTGCGAGCCTTACGTGCAGCAGCTCTCGTTGATGCTTAAGCGCATGGGCGCGCGTATATCGGGGGTCGGATCGAATTTGCTGCGTATCGAAGGAGTTGAGAGCCTGGGGGGAACCGATCATGAGTTGCTTCCCGACATGATCGAAGTAGGTAGTTTTATAGGCATGGCAGCGATGACAGGCTCAGAGATAAGGATATGCAACACGCGCTGCGATATGCTGGGAATTATTCCCGAATCCTTTCGGCGCCTAGGCATACCCGTTACGCAAGAGGGCGATAATATATATGTAGCTTCTTGTGAATCGTATTCGATAGAAACCTTCATAGACGGTTCGATAATGAGCATATCCGATGCGCCTTGGCCTGGGCTCAGTCCTGATTTGCTGAGCGTAATGCTTGTGGTAGCGACGCAAGCGGTTGGAAGCGTACTTATCCACCAGAAGATGTTTGAGAGCCGCCTTTTTTTCGTAGATAAGCTAATAGACATGGGCGCACGTATCATATTATGCGATCCTCATCGCGCCGCAGTGATAGGTTTGGGCAACAAGGTAAGGCTGCGCAGTTCGACGCTTATGTCGCCCGATATCCGTGCAGGGATAGCTTTATTAATCGCCGCAATGAGCGCCGAGGGCACAAGCCAGATCCATAATATCGAACAGATCGATCGCGGATACGAGAACATTGACAAGCGTTTGAACCGTATTGGCGCAAGAATTATCCGTTTGGATAATTAATGGCGCGCGTATAGGCGTTTCGATGCATGCATAAGCTCTGAGTTTTGGTTGCATATTTGGGCAGATAGATATGATAAGTAAGGAAAATCTTCGTAAAATAGGATCCTTCACAAAGCCGCACGGTATCAAGGGCGAGATAGGCTATGTTGGAGATCGGGTAGCGTCATTTGTTGGCGAGGAATCGTATATAGTGTGCGAAATCGAAGGAACTTGCGTACCATTTTTTATAGAAGGAGTCAGACGCAAGACCTCCAGCGTGCAACTCTTCAAGCTCGCCGCCGTTGATAGCGCCGACAAAGCTCGGAGGCTGTCCGGCAAAGCAGTGTACTGCCCTGCGGAAGCCTATCCGGAAGCCGACGATGAAGCCGACAATAGCTGGTCGTCGCTCTGCGGATATATTCTGGAAGACCAGTACGGCGAATCTCATGGCGCGATTACGGCGATCGACGACAGTACGCCGAACATTCTGCTGGTGCTCGAAGAAGGCGATCGCACGCTGCTCGTTCCCGCCGTCGAAGATTGGATCATCGATGTGGATCACGCGGGGCGCAGGCTTCAGCTAAGTCTCCCCGCCGGACTGTTGGATATTTAAGATTTTCCAATATCTTTGCGCACACAGAAATACATTATGGCAAAGCAAGGAAGAAGAGATTTTCAATCGTTTTGGCGCAAGATAAGGTTAAAATATAAACTCTCGTTTTTTAATGAAGGAACGCTCGAGGAAGTATGGTCGTTCCGCTTATCGCAGTTATCCGCCTTCTCAGTCCTATTCGCCTTCGCCCTTTTGCTCGTAATCTTCACATCAGTGATAATAATCAACACCCCCATTCGCAACTATCTTCCCGGCTACCTCGACGTAGAGGTGCGCAAAGAGATAATGCAAAATGCCCTGCGAGCCGATTCTCTGGAACGCATCATCTACATGCAGGGCAAATACCTCAACAACGTAGTCGCCATCCTTACCGGAAGCATGCCCGTCGATACCGTTCGCAACGTAGATTCAGCTGCAATCATCAAAGCCGACTATAACATCCCGCGCAGCGAAAAGGAGGAAAATTTCGTGAGAGAAACCTACGAGAAAGAGAAATACCATCTCACAGCGCTCAATCCAAGTACTCCGCCAACGAACGTAGTCTTCTTTTACAAGCCTGTAAAAGGAGTCGTATCCGCGCCCTACGATGCTTCAAAGAATCACTTCGGTATCGATCTCGTTGGCGCTCCGCGCGAGAATGTATTTGCCGCGCTTGAGGGAACAGTAATCTTCACCGGTTTCGATCCTCAGTTCGGTAATATAATTCAGCTCCAGCACCGTAATGGATTTGTTTCGATATATAAGCACAACGAACTGCTTCTGAAAAGAATGGGCGATAAAGTTGTTGCAGGCGAAGCTATCGCCATTATCGGAAATACCGGCGAACTGTCGACCGGCCCGCATCTCCATTTCGAACTTTGGCATAACGGCATTCCCGTAAATCCTGAAGAATATATCTCCTTCTGATAGATGAAAAGGCGACTGGCTATTCTCGGCTCAACCGGATCCATCGGAACGCAAGCCCTCGAAGTTATAAGCGCGCATGAAGATCTGTTTGAAGTCTATGCCCTCGTTGCCAACGTTCAGAGCGACATACTTGCCCGTCAGGCCCGTCGGTTCAATCCGGAAGTAGTCGTGATCGCCTCGGAAAGCAAATACCTGGAGCTGAAAAG
>JAITHO010000061.1 GCA_031279915.1 Tannerellaceae bacterium | reverse complement strand
AGAGGAAGGGGGCGGGAGCGTATTTGGCGAACATGCGGTCGATGTAATTGCTAACCCTAACTTTTTGGTCAATTATATAATGAAGCTGGCGGCGGAATGCCTCGTACAGATCGTCGAAGGATGCAAATGACGCGGCCTCGCCTGTTTGCAGGCCCACGAGCTTTCCGCTTAGGGGATCGACTCCGTTGTTCAGGGTGACTTCGAGTATCTTGGGTACGTTCAGATAGCCGGTCAGCAGATAGGCTTCCTTGCCGAAGGCTCCCACCTCGATACATCCGCTGCATCCGCCCTCGCGCGCGTCGTCAAGCGTTTTTCCCTGGCGCAGCATCTCCTGAACGTAAACGTCGGGATTGAATACCGAAGGGTATCCATGTCCCTGCCGGATTAGCTTGCAGGCGGCGCGCAGGAATCGTTCGGGAGTGGCGGCTCCAACGTGCACCGAAAATCCGGGTTGCAAGACATGTAGCTCCTCGCCTATTTCGAGCATCATGTACGATAGCTCGCTCACGGCATTGCTTCCGTCGGGGCGGAGGCCACCGATATTGATGTTGGTGAAATCGTTGTAGGTTCCGCTTTCGCGTGCGGTGATGCCCACCTTTGGCGGCGCGGGATGGTTGTTAACTTTTATCCAGAAGCAGGAAAGCAGCTCCTTGGCCTGGTCGCGGGTGAGGCTTCCTTCGGCAATTTCCTTTTCCTAGAAGGGCTGGAGATGCTGATCGAAATGCCCCGGATTCATAGCGTCCCAGCCGTTCAGCTCCGTGATGGTTCCCAGATGAACGAACCAGTACATCTGCACCGCCTCCCAGAAGTTGCGCGGAGCATGAGCGGGCACATGGCGGCAAACTTCGGCTATCCGGAGCAGCTCGGCCACACGTTCGGGCGATCGCTTGGCTTCAGCCATCTCAGCCGCCATCTGCTCGGCAAGCTCGGCGTGCCTCTCGGCAAACACTATGGCGGCATCGCAGGAGATAGCCATAGCCGCGAGCTCCTCCCGCCTGTCGGTGGCTTCAGGGTCGTTCATGAAGTCGAGGCCGCTGATCTCCTCAGCTATGCGCTCCTTCAGGTCGAGCAGGCCGGCGCTATATATCTTGCCGTCGAGAGCAGTGTGCCCCGGAGCGCGCTGTTCCATAAATTCGGTGAAAAGGCCGGCCTCGTACAGAGCTCGCCATGACTGCGGAACGTGGCCGAATATCCGTTCGCGCATGCTTCGTCCCGTCCAATATGGGATAACTTCGCGGGCGTAGGCTTGGATGTCGTTCTCGCTTACGGCATATCGCTGGAGTTCGCGGGTATTGAGCACCTGCAGATCGTCGACACTGTGGCAGGTGAGTTCGGGGAAGGTCGGAACAGCCTACGGACGCGGCCCGCGTTCGCCAACTATCAGCTCATCCTCGCCAATATATATGGTTTTGTGCTTACATATTTCGAGAAAGTTTAGAGCTCTCATCACGGGAACTGAGTATTTGCCATCGTTGCTCTTGTAAAAGCCGGTGGTGATGAGGGCTCGTTCGATGGAGATAGATGGCTCGGCTTCGACAGACTGGCTTCGCAGTCGCCTTATCCTCTCATTCATGCCGCCGGCGTTGGATGCAATTGTTGGAGCGAAGTTGGAAGCGCTCTTAGGCGCACGTTCGGGTATAAGCATACTATATAATATAATGTATAGGGTATAAGGGGAAAAAACATGGCCCCGGACTCCCGAAGCCATGCGGCTTAATTAATAAAGTTAGATCTTAAGCAATCGCTTTAGCGATGGGGCTAGCGCGTCGGTGATTTCGCTGTATGGAGCTTCGAATACGTAGTCGGAGGTAACTTCGATGTCCACTCCGGTTGGAGTTGGGATGTAGATTCCGAGGCTATTCTCCGTCAGATAAAAATCGAATGCGCCGAGAGAGAGCAGGAAGGGCATTATTTCTCCCATAGAATCCAGATCCTCGCTGGGCTGCAGCTGTACGAACTTGCCTGCCTCGAAGGCCTTGGAGATAGCGTCTACCGATACGATGAAGCTGTCGGCTGAGATGCCAAAGTCGCCCGTTTCCAGATCAAAGATCTGCGAATCTATTTGCTCGCCTTGAATAGGAGACCTGAACGACTGTGCGGAGCGAACGGCCAGGTACTTCTTCCCCAGGATGGCATACTTGGCCTTCGCATCAAAGTTCACATCGTCCTCAATGTTCACCGACGGCCAGGTGGCGAAGGTTTCCAGCTCCTCGTTAATATTCTTCTGAATTGTGGCGTCGGCCAAGCCCGAGATCTGAACATACTCAATGTTCGATTCGCCAATCTTCGTTGTTTTGATAGTCGCCTTGACGCCGCCGATGTTTTGACATTGCAAGCACAGCGCAAGGAGGAACGTAATGGAGCATACGGCAAAAATTCTTTTTCTCATATTTATTATGTATTAAATTGATAAGCTATGCGCAAAGATATTGAGAGCTTGACAAAATGCAACTATCGCATCCGGATATGGCCAGACTGGCTTTACGTGGGTATAACAACCGTCCTCCAATGCCTCCCAAGGAGGTCATTCCCGCCTGCCCATGTGGGCCATAGCTGTCAAAAGTCATTCCCGCTCGAAAAACAAGTCATTCCCGCGACGGCGGGAATCTCCGATCGAAAAACGGTTACGATTGTAGTTATATCATATAAAACAACAAGTACAATCGTCCCAACTATCGATCGGAGATTCCCGCCTTCGCGGGAATGACCTGCTTTTCGAGCGATAGTGTTTTTTCTCCGGCGGCTCCTCCGCGAGCCAGCGCGATAGTGGTTTTTCTCCGGCGCATCCTCCGCGAGCCAGCGCGATAGTGTTTTTTCTCCGGCGCATCCTCCGCGAGCCAGCGCGATAGTGTATTTTCTCCGGCGGCTCCTCCGCGAGCCAGCGCGATGTTGTTTTTTCTCCGGCGCATCCTCCGCGAGCCAGCGCGATAGTGGTTTTTCTCCGGCGGATTCCCGTCGAGCCAGCACATTTAATGTTATTTGCTCCCGGATTCCCGTCGAGCCAGCACATTTAATGTGTTTTGCTCTCGGATTCCCGTCGCGATATTGCGATATGTGTGTTTTGCTCTCGGATTTCCGTCGCGATATTGCGATATGTAGTTTTTGCTCTCGGATTTCCGTCGAGCCGTTGCGATATGTGGTTTTTGCTCTCTGATTCCCGTCGAGCCGTTGCGATAAGTGTGTTTTGCTCTCGGATTTCCGTCGAGCCGTTGCGATAATCTGTCTATACTGACGCCGGCGGAATGCTGACCAACATCTTTGATAAAGCCCGGATGACGTAGAGACGCGATGCATCGCGTCTTTACAAACGCAAACGCCAAACCGCAATTGCAATCACGATCGTGATATGTCTCCACCGTAGAGACGCCCAAATTGGGCGTCTCTACAATCGCAGGCATCAATTGCAATCACGATCGCGCCGCGCCTCCACCCTCCCCATTTCTTTCACGGAGCCTCTCCAACACCTGGAAGGCGTGTTTTTTGCATTTGCGCCTTCCAGGGCTTGGCTTTATCTCCGAAAAAAGATGAGGATCGAAGGATTTACGCCCGAATCAATGCGCCGCCTGAAATTGGCCTATGGTTTTCACCATATTGCGGTACTGAAGCGGCGTGTAGGTGGTTTGCATACGGAAGAAGCGAACAAAGTAGGATGCGCTTTGGAAACTCAACGTTTGGGCGATGGCGGAAACCGACAGATTGCTTTGCGCAAGCATGCGCTTGGCCTCAACCGTGAGGCGGTTCTGCACGTATTGCTTGGCATTGATGCCGAGATTTCGCTTGACAATCTCGTTGAGATAGTTGGGCGTAATGTCGAGCTTGGCGGCATAATAATGAATGCAGTGCTCGTTGCTGTACTCCGTGTTAACCATTCGCATAAAAGCATTTACGTGCCGATTCCGCAGCGCGCGATTCTCCTCGGGCAATATGGTGAGGAGGCTGTTGGAGTTTACATACTCGCGGTTGAGCAATACGAAAAGCTCGTAGAGGTAGGCTCTCATGCGGTATAAATCGCCGTCGGAATTACTGATTTCGTCGCGTATAAAGAACAGGATTTCGCGCACCTTGGCAATAGTTTCCTTCGAGAGGCTCAGCTTGATAGAATGTCGCTTGAGGGCAAAGAATGACAGGTGTTGCAGAAATTCCGGATCGTTGAAAAGCTGCTGAATGAAGGCTCCGTCAAAGAGGAGCGATTCGCCCTGCTTGATGCCTTCGTTGTCCCAATTCCTAACTTCACTGGGCTTTGTGAAAACTACATCGTTGGGCCTAACAAGCTGCGTTTGTTCGTTGATGGTGAAAAAACCGCTGCCTTCGTGGATGAAAGTAAGGTCGTAATAATCCAGCGTGTGGAAATCATTGGTGGCAACGAAAGGCTTTACGTAATGCAAGTCGACAACGTCTATTAGCAAAGCCTTGTTGTTTTTTGTCTTGAAATAGCTGTACTGAGGTATTCGTTTCATAAGTTGGAGAATTTTGAAAATAAGGTACAAATTAAAAGCTTAGTTTTTTACTGCGAAACTGCGCAAATATATATAAATAATGGTTTGGAAACAATAGGGCATGCGAAAACTTGTTGCTAAGCAATAGGGCCGTGGGCGATGAATTTCGAAATCTTTGAAGCTTGCTATATATTTGTCTGCTTAAGATAAAGGTTAATAGAGTGAAGAGTAATAATAATTCTAAAGTTTTTTTCCCTCCGGAATGGTATCCGCAGAGCTGCGTGCAGCTTACATGGCCTCATGAGGGCACAGATTGGGGCGGCGAGGCGATCGACGATGTTGTTGACTGCTTCGCGGCTATCGCAAAGGCTATCTGCAGATCGGAAAAGGCGCTGATCGTTGCGCCCGATGTCGAACCCCTACGCAAGCTGCTGGGCGATTCCAGCAGGATCATCTTCCGCCAAATCCCTACGAACGATACTTGGGCCCGCGATCACGGAGGAATATCGGTCATCAAGAACGGACGGCCCACGGTTTACGATTTCACCTTCAACGGATGGGGAATGAAGTTCGCCGCCAACCATGACAATCTGATCACCCGACGCCTGTTCGAATCCTCAACCTTTGCGCCCGGACTCGTTGCCTGCGAGCGCATCCCTTTCGTTCTGGAAGGAGGCAGCATTGAAACCGATGGCCGAGGAACTCTGCTCGTAACCGCCAGCTGCCTGAAGTCGAACAATCGCAACGACCATCTCTCGCAAGCCGAGATCGAAGCTCGCCTTTGCGATCTCCTGGGCGCTCGGCGGATCCTCTGGCTCAATCACGGACATTTAATCGGCGATGATACCGACGGACACATCGACACTCTTGCCCGATTCTGCAGTGACAGCATTATCGCCTACGTGCGCTGCGAGGATCCGTCCGACGAACATTTCGCGGAGCTCAAACTCATGGAGGAGGAGCTCCGCAGCTTCGTGCGCCACGACGGACAGCCTGACAAACTCGTTCCGCTGCCGATGCCTGCATGCATTGAGCGCAACGGACAGCGATTGCCGGCCACGTATGCCAACTTCTTGATCGCTAATCGAGCCCTGCTCGTGCCCCTCTCCCAGTCTCCGTCCGACGATCTTGCCATGCGAATCCTCCGCGAACTCTTTCCGGACAGAGAAGCGATAGGCATCAACTGCTTGCCGCTCGTTCGGCAGCACGGCTCGCTTCATTGCGTCACCATGCAGTATCCCGAAGGATTTATTCTATAAAAACAATATGAAAACAGGTATTATACAACAATCAAATACGTTTGACAGCGCCGCCAACATGGGCAAATTGCGCAACAGCATCGAAAGCTGCGTCGATATGGGCGCGCGGCTCGTAGTGATGCCCGAACTTCACAACAGCTTGTACTTCTGCCAAACGGAGGATCCTGCCGTGTTCGACTTGGCGGAATCTATTCCAGGACCGTCGACAGCCTTTTTCGGAGCCTTAGCCAAGGCGCATCAGATCGTTATCATCGCATCGCTATTCGAGAAACGGGCTCCGGGACTGTATCACAACACAGCAGTAGCGATAGATGCCGACGGATCCATCGCCGGCATCTATCGAAAGATGCACATCCCCGACGATCCGGCTTACTACGAAAAATTTTACTTCGCTCCGGGAGACAGCGGATTTCATCCCATCCAAACCTCCATCGGACGCATCGGCGTACTCGTATGCTGGGATCAATGGTTCCCCGAAGCAGCACGCCTCATGGCCATGCGCGGAGCCTCTTTGCTGGCCTATCCAACGGCCATAGGCTGGGAATCGACCGACGTTGAGGCCGAAAAACTCCGCCAGCGAGATGCATGGACAACAATACAGCGATCGCACGCCATAGCTAACGGCATACCCGTCATTGCCGTTAATCGATGCGGATACGAGCCCGATCCATCTGCCGCTACCGGAGGAATAACGTTTTGGGGGAATAGCTTTGCCGCCGGCCCGCAAGGCGAAATCATTGCCGAGCTAAAGGACGAGGAGGGAGTGATGGTTGTTGATTTGCCTTGCTCGCAAACGGAATCCGTTCGCCGCTGGTGGCCCTTCTTCCGCGACAGGCGTGTGGATGCCTACGACGGGCTATCGGAGAGGTTTTTGGATTAACAGGAAGCTTATGGCTAAGAAAGAAACTATACATGTCAGAGGCGCCGACATAATTCTCCTAAAAAAAGAAAATGAGGATTTTATTTCGCTCACAGATATTGCTAAAGTTAGAGACGTCGATAATCCGTCACAAATAATAAGCTTGTGGCTAAGAACATATAGTACCATAGAATATCTCGGCTTGTGGGAGATGCTAAACAATCCGGATTTTAAACCCCACATTTATGAGGGGTTTAAAAACCGAGTCGGCAAAGCCTCATTTTTGGATGTCTGCTCAAAAATGGATTAACGAAACAAATGCTATCGGGATTGTTTCAAAATCGGGGCGATACGGAGGTGGAACATTTGCGCATTCCGACATTGCGTTCAAATTTGCAGCTTGGATCTCAGCCGAATTTGAACTCTATTTAGTGACAGAGTTTAAGCGTTTGAAAATTGAGGAACAAAAGCTAATCGGTTGGTCTGCAAAGCGAGAATTGGCAAAAATTAATTATCATATTCACACCGACGCTATCAAGCACAATCTTATTCCTGCCGAACTTACGCCGCAACAAACGTCTATCATTTACGCAAGCGAGGCCGATGTATTAAACGTTGCCCTCTTTGGCATGACAGCAAAACAGTGGCGCGACAGCAATCCAGGTTTAAAAGGAAACATGCGCGATTATGCCACTATCAATGAACTGATATGCTTGTCTAATATGGAAAATATCAATGCTATGATGATAACCGAAAAGATTTTGCAAAGCGAAAGATTACTAAAGCTTAATCAAATCGCTATTCAGCAAATGAGGATTTTGCGGGATGTTGAGAATCGGAAGCGATTGCGATGAGGGATTCGTTCTGGAATCTTATGCTCGCTATGCGGTACGGGGGAGCCGGTTTGCTTCCTTGCATAGTTAACGCCCTCATCACTCAAAGCGAACGGTTTGGGCGGGAGAGATGCTGGCTACTATGCGGGAGGGAAGGAGCATCATCAGCATCGTGGCGGTTATGGCTCCCAGATTGAGCAGCAAGAGCGATTGAAGGCTCAGGCTGGCCGGAACGGCGTCGAGGTAGTAGGTTGAGGCATCGAGCTTGAGGATTTGGAAGCGATGCTGAAGCATGCAAATGCCGATCCCAACTATGTTGCCCGCCAACATTCCTTTGCCGATCAGGAAAAAAGATAGATAGAGGAACACGCGCCGAATGACGCCGTTGCTGGCTCCCATCGACTTCAACTCGCCTATCATTCGGATGCGCTCGAGGATAATGACCAGCAAACCGGATATCATCGTAAAGCCCGACACGGCTATCATCAGTATCAATATGACGACGACGTTGATGTCGAGCACGTCGAGCCAACCAAATATCATCGGATTCAATTCGCGCATCGAACGCACCAGCAAGCTGTTGCCCTTGCTATCGACGAAGGTGGAAAGCTGATTCGATAGCGATTCGGAGGTTTGATCCAGGAGAGAATAGTCGGCGATACGGATTTCGAGGCCGCTTGATTCGTTGTCGTCCCAGCCGTTCAGGCGGCGAATCTGGCGGATGTCGGCAATCACAAACAGCTTGTCGTAGTCCTCAAATCCTGTGTCGTATACGCCTTGAACTGTGAACTTGCGGGCGCGATAGCTCTCATGAACGAAGTAGGCCAGGAAGGAATCGCAAGTTCGGAGATCAAGCAATTTTGCAAGATAGCTGGAGATAAGCGTTTGCGTTGAAGGCCCTTCAGAGCTGAGTTCGAGCGTATCGCCTTCAACGAGGCTCTGACGAAGGAAGCTCCAGTCGTAGCTTGGATCTATCCCCTTCAACACAATTCCTTGGTTCTCGCTTTTCGTTTTCAGCAAGCCCGGTTTTGTGGCGAAGGGCATGGCGCGAGCTACGTTCGGAGATTGCTCTACGATACTCAGCAGGCTCTGGTCGGTAACAATCGGATGGCTCTCGAAGGAGATATTCCCATCGAAGTTCGTGACCCTAATGTGCGATCCGAAGCCCGCAATCTTCTGCTCTATCTCTTTCTTGAAACCGAGGATTATCGCCACCGAAAGCAGCATTACAGCCAGCCCAAGAGCCACCCCAACTACCGCGATCCTAACCGCAGGCGGCATCCTCCGTCCGCCCCCATCCGCACGGTATATACGCTTGGCAATGAAGTATTCGAGCCGCATCGGCCACATTTTATCTTTAGCGACGATTATAGGCTTCGAGCGCGTGGGCAAGCGCTTCGAGAGCACGAGCCAGATCTTCCTTCTTCAGCACGTAAGCTATCCGAACCTGATCCTTTCCTAGCCCGGGAGTAGTATAAAATCCCGAAGCCGGCGCGAGCATAACCGTTTGCCCTTCATGACGAAAATCGCTCAAACACCAGGCGCAGAACTCGTCGGCATCATCCACAGGCAGCCGAGCAACCGTATAGAACGCGCCCATAGGTATCGGCGAATAGCAGCCCGGAATCCGATTGATTCCATCAACCAAAAAATTCCTGCGCTCCACATATTCATTGTACACATCCAGCATATACTCCTCAGGAGTATCCAGCGAAGCCTCTGCAATGATTTGACCAATCAGCGGAGGGCTCAGCCGCGCCTGACACCATTTCATCACGTTATCGCGAACCTGAACGTTCTTCGTAATTATCGCCCCAATCCGGATGCCGCACTCGCTGTATCGCTTGCTCACGGAGTCGATCAGCACCACGTTTTCCTCAATTCCTTTCAGATGAAAGGCCGAAATATAAGGGGCGCCCGTGTAGCAAAACTCGCGGTACACTTCGTCGGAAAATAAGAACAAATCGTACTTCTCAACCAAGTCCCTGAGCCGGTTCATCTCGCTGCGAGTATACAAATATCCCGTAGGATTATTCGGATTGCAAATCAAAATTCCCTTCGTTCGCGGGCCGATAAGCTCCTCAAATTTATCAATGGAGGGGAGGGCAAAACCCTCGTCGATGGTCGACGGAATAGTGCGAATCACCGCGCCGCTCGAAATAGCGAAAGCCATATAATTAGCGTAGGCCGGCTCCGGAACTATAATCTCATCACCAGGATCGAGGCAGGCCATCAGCGAAAAAAGCACCGCCTCAGAGCCGCCCGTCGTCACAATAATATCCTCAACCCCAACATTAATGTTGAATCGCGCATAATATCCTGCCAGCTTCTCGCGAAAGCTGCGGATGCCCTCGCTGGGCGAATATTCAAGAACCGTACGGTCGATTTGTTTCAGAGCTTGGAGGCCCGCCGCCGGCGTCGGCAAATCGGGCTGCCCTATGTTCAGGTGATAAACTTTCACGCCATTAGCCTTTGCCTTATTGGCCAGCGGCACTAACTTGCGGATGGGAGACGGGGGCATCGTGATTCCCCTTTCGGATATAGTAGGCATTTTTGGGATGTATATATATAATGTATTAAAGATTACGATAGCATTTTCTTTTTGAAGGCGCAAATATAACGTCTTAATTATGATTTAAAAATTACGAATTATCAACAAGCTGACTTTTAGCGGAGATGAAAGGGCCGCCCGAGCGTTTTGCAAGCCCGCGAAATCCTTCAGCAAATGTTTTATCGACAAAAAATCAGTGATTCTTCCTCAAAAAAAATGCTGAATCCCGACAACGAACGTTTTTTTCGTCAAAAATCTGCTGGACGCCGACAAATTCAATTTATCGGAGCCCTGCAAATGCTGGATGAAAAA
>JAITHO010000003.1 GCA_031279915.1 Tannerellaceae bacterium | reverse complement strand
GATGAAATTCTCCTTGATCTAATCGATGCAACCAACCTGCATTACGGCATTGCTCCAACCCCAGCTCTCGAGGAACTCATCGACGCCGTGAACGCCGCTATCCAACCTTTCAAGCGCATAGTTGCCCGACGCCACAAGCATTCTCATGCCTCCTCAGGCGGCGCGGACAATGGCGACAACAATCTCGTTGACGAGGAGACGCAAGCGCCGGACACAACCCTCCCTCCGGCGCCCGACCTCCCTCCGCAAGCCCCTGACACCGGCATGCCGCCTATCAATCCGGACGACCTCAATCCGCCGGCTGCTGGGGAGTGAGAGTGATAATGAAAATGAGAATAAGCTTCGCTTATGGGAACTTCTAATAATTAGATTTTTCAAGGCTTGCCGACGGAGCGTAACGCAGAAAAAGCAATTATTTGAAGTTCCCATTAAGGCCGCTGAACATACGTTTGGCGGCTTTTTTTATGCCCCCAGCCGCTTCCTCAGCCCTAATCATAATCCATAATCCATATTTCATCGCTATGTTTGCATATACATTATATTATATATAGACGTTATGAAAAAATACCTGTTGAACTTTGCACTTTGCGCGCTGGCCGGATGCTTGCTCTCATGCCGGTCGGAGGGGTCGGGGCCAATCCTTATGACTTTTGATTCATCGGCCCAAAAGCCTTCGTTTACTTTCGCTTTGAAAGATTTGGCGCCCAGCCTGCCTGCGGATTGGGAGGAGTATAATTATTTGGTTTTGGAGATGAAGGCCTCGTCGCCGCAGAGGTTTTACGTGGGGCCTGTCACCGCCGGGGGATTCCTGCCCAAGGGCGTGCAGCCTTTTCCGGGAGCCAAGATCCGATTTTGCATACCGCTCGACTATTTCCGCAAGCCGCCTGTTTCGGCTGTGGATATGGCGGCTACCTACAACAAGAAACGCCTCCTTGGAATGATCAACATACATTCCGAAGCCACCGGAGCCCTGACGGGTATAGACAGCCTGCGCTTCTACATGAACAGGCCGGTTAACAATCCGACGCTCGAAATATTTGCCGTCTCGCTGGCTAAAGAGGATCCGGGCGACCAGGTTATGCAGGAGGGATTCCTGGTGGATGCCTTCGGGCAATGGGCCGTGACGGATTGGCCGGGAAAGGCCAAAAGCATGGAGGATTTGATTGCGGCATGGAAGCATGAGGATGAGGAACTCGCTCCGCTATTCCCCGAGGCATCGCAATACGGAGGCTATCCGCTCAAGGTTGGAGAGGGGGGATTCTTCCGGACTGCTAATATTGACGGCAAATGGTGGTTCATCGATCCCGACGGCCATCTCTTCCTTTCTGTTGGTGTCGACTGCATGAACGCTTCGAGCTCTACATCTGTTGAAGGCCGCGAGTATCTCTTCCAAGGATTGCGAGAAGGACGGCGAGCCGACTACTATCGCTGGAACATCGAAAGCCGATACGGAGGAGAAGATGCGGCAGCCGAAGGATGGATCAACACCGCCCTCAAGCGCATGCAGGCATGGGGATTGAATACGATTGGCAACTGGTCGTCGTCCGACATCATCCGCTCCGCTAAGATGCCCTTCGTACTATCGCTGCCGGGGCTCAAGCTCGGCGAGGGGGTGATGGGACTGCCGGATATATACGATCCGCAATATGCCGGGGATATCGATAAGACTATCGGAGGAATGGCTAAACCTTTAGCCAAGAACAGATGGCTGATTGGATACTTCGTGGGCAACGAACAGCCTTGGCCCGGACAGGAATCCTTGCTCTGCGACCGAATCCTCGAAGGCCCCGACCGACCGTTCAAGACCGCCCTCCGCGATTGGCTCAAGCAAAAGGGTGATTCGCCGGAGGCTAAGAAGGCCTTCGTTTACCATACCTTCGACCGCTTCCTCGGACTGGTGAACTCCACGCTCCGCAAGCACGATCCTAATCACCTGAACATCGGGATGAGGTTCGGAGGAGAAACGCCCGACGATCTGCTGGCTCTGACCGGAAAGCACTTCGATGTCTTCAGCTACAATTGCTACGCGACAACGCCCGACACGGCCTTCATGAACCGCGTGGCTCGCATTACGGGCCGTCCTATACTGATAGGCGAGTACCACTTCGGCGTACCCGACCGCGGAATGGCTGCCGGCATCGTTCAGGCGTCTTCACAAAGGGAACGCGGCCAAGCTTATCAACAATACAACGCGGATGGATACGCTCATCCCGCACTCATAGGAGCACACTGGTTCCAATGGATCGACCAGCCCAACACGGGGCGGATGGACGGCGAGAACTATAACATCGGACTGCTCGACATAACCGACCGTCCGTATCCGGAAATGGTCGATGCAATGAAGGCTACCCACAGCCGACTCTTCGATATTCACAGCTCAACTAAGCAATGATGGCAAGGCATCTTATAATACTGCTTGCCGCCCTCCTCCTCTTTGCATGCGACGGGAAGCGATACATGCACGAGGCTTCTTTCCAGAGAAGCATTCCGGAGAAGGAGGCGGTGATGACCGAGGGTATCCTCAGCTTTATCGAAGAAGTGGAGGCCGAGGGCATCGACATGCACAGCCTGATGATACTCCGGCACGGAAAGGTGATCACCGAGGCTTATTGGCATCCCTACAAGGCTTCGACACGGCATATCATGCACTCGGTTAGCAAGACTTTCGCGTCGACGGCCATCGGATTTGCCGTGCAGGAACGGCTGCTGAGCGTTGACGACAAGCTGGTCGATATCTTTCCTGATCAGTTGCCGGCCGAGGTATCGCCATTCCTTGCCGAGCTTAGCGTGAAGCATCTGCTCACCATGAGCGTTGGTCAGAATCCGGCTCCGGAGTTCTACCTGAGCGATGAGAATTGGGTGCGGAGCTTCCTCGCCACTCCCATAGTTGATAAGCCGGGGACGGTCTTCACCTACAACTCCTACGCTACTTACATGCTCTCAGCCATTATACAGAAGCTCGCCGGGCAGAGCATGTTCGATTATCTCAAGCCACGGCTCTTCGAACCCTTACAGATAAAGAACGCTGTTTGGGAGACCGGAGCGCAGAACATGAGCGCCGGCGGCTGGGGCATGCGCATCCGCACCGAAGACATGGCCAAGCTCGGACAGTTCTATCTCCAGAAAGGATGGTGGAACGGAAAGCAAATCCTACGCAAGGAATGGATCCGAGAGGCCACCATGCCCAAGATCTTCCAGCGCGACAGCCTCAGCTACGACGAGCAGATGTACGACAATTGGGTGCAGGGCTACGGCTATCAGATATGGATGTGCATAAACAACGCTTACAGAGCCGACGGAGCCAACGGCCAATTCATCATTGTTATGCCCGACGAAGATGCTGTCGTTATCATCACCGAGAATTCCTCCAAAACAAATGTTGTTCTCAACATGGTATTCAAACATCTGCAGCCTGCCATGCAGAAGATAATCTACTCGCCCAAAACGGAGCTCAAGGAACAGATGTCGACCGCCATCAATGCCCTGGCCGCTCCCCTACCCTTCCTCACAGCGGAAGGCGTCGACACGCTCCGCAGCCAGTCGATGGCCTTCGCATGCGACAGCAATGCACTTGGGCTCGAGCGCATCGCCTTCAGCTTCGACGCCGAGGGACATTGCCGCTACTCCATGACCGTACATGGTCAGGACTTCGACTTTAGCTGCGGCCTTGATGCCTGGAGGGAGGGATCAACCGCACGGCTCAGCCCCTACTTCCTCTCTCCGCGACGTAATCCCGACGGACTGGCCCCATTTGCCGTTGCCGGATACTTCAGCCAAACGGCTCCGGGGGAGCTCTGCCTCCGACTCCTATACACGGAGGACTATCAGGAGGAGACTTTCCTCTGCCGCCTCAGCGGCGAATCGCTGGCATGCGAGTATTCCAACAGCTTTAGGCGCAACGATCCGCCGATAGAGATTCGGGGCCATCGCCTGATGCAATAAAATCCGGTTCATATCGCATATCTCATTCATAACCTATAATTCAAAAACATTCAAATGAAAATCTGTATCAATCGAATCATCGCTGCTTTGGGGCTCATCGCTCTGATAGCAGCAGCCTGCGCACCTGCAGGAAATGGAGGCACATCGCTGCCAAGAAGCGCTCCGGCTGCCGAAAATGTTAGCCAGGAAGCTATCGACAAGTATCTGGCATCCGTAAAGGAAGCAAATGAAGACATCCACAGCATCATGATCGTTCGCCACGGCAAGGTTGTGGCCGAACATTGGTTTGGCGACAATGCTCCCGACAAGCCTCATGCCCTATGGTCGGTTAGCAAAACTTTTACGGCTACGGCCATCGGATTTGCTGTTGCCGAAGGAAAGCTCAGCCTGTCTGACAAGGTCATCAGCTTCTTCCCCGACAAGCTGCCACCCGAAGTAAGCGACAACCTGCAAGCCCTAACAATTAAGGATCTGCTCACCATGTCGGGAGGGCACGACGTGGAACCCACCGCCCCGCGCGACAAGCCCGATATCGACTGGGTAGAAGGATTCCTTGCAGCTCCCTTCGTACATAAGCCCGGAACGTTCTTCGTATACAACAGCCTTGGCACATACATGCTCTCGGCAATCATCCAGAAGGCCACGGGCGAGAAGTTGCTCGACTACCTAACGCCGCGGCTCTTCACACCGCTTGCAATAACAGGAGCGACATGGGATGACAGTCCGCAGGGCATCAACCTCGGAGGCTGGGGATTGTCGCTCAAGACTGAAGACCTGGCAAAGATGGGCCTCTTTATTTTGCAGAAAGGTATGTGGCAGGGAAAGCAGCTCCTGCCCGCGGCATGGTTCGACGAAGCCACTGCCGCTCAGGTTCAATCTATGCCATCCGGCATGCGTCCCGAACAAATAACCCCAGATCTCAAGAACAAGGACTGGATACTTGGATACGGATACCAAATGTGGCGCAGCCGGCATAACTCATTCAGGGCCGACGGAGCTTTTGGCCAGTACATCCTCATCCTTCCGGAGCAAGATGCCGTAATTGCCGTGACCGCTAAGGTTAACGACATGCAGGATGAGCTCAATCGAATATGGGAGTATTTGCTCCCAAGCTTTAACTAATTTCTTTTTTAGGTTTAAATTAATTCAGATGAAAGAGGGGAGCGGTTCGTGAGGGTAGCTCCTCTTCCTTTTGCGGGGGATGAAGCAATGGCGGCGGGCCTGGTGGGCCTGTTATCATAGATAAAGCAAAAGCGTGCGAACCCTCGGTTGTGACTGCACGCTTTTGCTTTTATTTGTTTGTGGGCAGATAGGGCGGAGGCTTATGATCGTCAAAAAACATGCGGATGATTATTCCGAAGAACTTGCTAATTTGTGGCATAGGCGTCCATACTTTGATGCTTCCATTCGTCGAAGCTCATTCCTTTCAACCTTAAATACAGGCTGTCGGGGCAGATATCTAAATTTTCATCCCATGCTATTGCCCCATACTCGTTGATATGAACGCGGCGGAACAAATCATTTGCGTCCCATGCCTTGAAAATTCCTTCGTGGGCTAAATGCGACAGGTCGACTACGCCCTGAAGGCCATCTGCAAAGCATACATGAATGGCATAGCCTTCTAATGCTTTTACGGATACCGGTTTCGAAATCATTGCGCTTGCTTTTTTTATTGTTTGACGGATATATGCTATCGTAGCGGCTGCATAATTTTTCGGGGGATGGCCTTCACACATTAAAGCGGAAGTGCATAACATCGCCGTCCTTAACTACGTAGTCTTTGCCTTCAACGCCCATCCGTCCGGCCTCGCGAACGGCGGCCTCCGATCCGTAGCGGATGTAGTCCTCATATTTTATCACCTCGGCCCGGATGAAGCCTTTCTCGAAGTCGGAGTGAATCACGCCGGCGCATTGCGGAGCTTTGCTGCCACGGGGATACGTCCAGGCACGAACCTCCTGCGGGCCGGCCGTGAGGAAGGTTTCGAGCCGAAGCAGCTTGTAGGCTGATTTTATAAGGCGATTCACCCCCGACTCGGCCAGCCCGATTTCGGCGAGGAACAACTGCCGCTCCTCGTACGAGTCGAACTCGGCAATTTCACTCTCCAGCTTAGCCGCCAGCACCAGTATCTCGGCATCCTCATCCCGCGCCGCCGCCCGAACAGCCTCCACCAAATCGTTGCCCTCCGAAGCGCATGCCTCATCAACGTTGCAAACATACAGAACGGGCTTGGCCGTGAGCAGATACAGCTCCTGCGCAATGCGCTGCTCGTCTTTGGTGTCGAAAGCTACCGTCCGCGCGCTACGGCCCTGCAGCAAGGCTTCGCGATAGCGCGATAGCACGTCGAATTGCAGCCGAGCCGCCTTGTCGCCTCCCGTTTGCGCCTGTTTTTGAACCTTCGAGATGCGGCTCTCTACCGTCTCCAAATCTTTTATCTGGAGCTCGGCATCAATGATTTCCTTGTCGCGAACGGGATCGATCCGCCCGTCGACATGCACGATATTCTCATCCTCAAAGCATCGCAGCACATGAATGATGGCATCGGTTTCGCGAATATTTGCGAGGAATTTATTGCCGAGGCCCTCCCCCCGGCTTGCCCCCTTGACAAGCCCGGCGATGTCTACAATCTCCACAGTTGTAGGAACAATTTTCTGCGGATGAACAAGCTCGGCCAATGCCGACAAACGCTCGTCGGGCACCGTGATGACGCCCACGTTTGGCTCTATTGTGCAAAAAGGAAAGTTGGCCGACTGCGCCTTTCCGCTTGACAAACAGTTGAAGAGAGTGGACTTCCCCACGTTCGGCAGCCCGACAATACCACATTGTAATCCCATATAATTATTTTTTTTATTATGATTTTGAGAGGCCAAAGGTAAGGAAGTGAAAGCAAAATTCCCGCCTCATCCCCAAGTCTAATATCTCTTGCAAATTTTCCTCCCCAATTTATCGCCCACATATTTCTCCCAAAATTTTTTATCCCCAAAATCATACCACCAAATTCTGAAAAACTTTTTTTGCTCCCAATTATCCACTTTGGTTGGATGAAAATAAAGTTTTCACTCCACCAATCTACTTTGGCGGGATGAAAATAAAGTTTTCGCCACACCAATCTACTTTGGTGTGATGAAAATAAAGTTTTCGCCCCACCAATTTACTTTGGCGGGATGAAAACAAAATTTTCACCTCGCCAATTTACTTTGGTGAAGCGAACACAAAGTTTTCACCCCGCCAATTTACTTTGGTGAGATGAAAACAAAATTTTCACCCCGCCAATTTACTTTGGTGAGATGAAAACAAAATTTTCACCCCGATAATTTACTTTGGTGAAGCGAATACAAAGTTTTCATCCCGCCAATTTACTTTGGTGAGATGAAAACAAAATTTTCATGCCGCCAATTTACTTGGGTGGAGTGAAAAATTTTTTTTTCGAGCCAATAACCCAGGTTGGTGGGATGAAAAAAAAGTTTTCAGGCCAATAACCTAGGTTGGTGGAGTGAAAACAAAATTTTCAGCTCAATATCCTAGGTTGGTGGAGTGAAAACAAAATTTTCAAGCCAATAACCTAGGTTGGTGGGATGAAAACAAAATTTTCAGCTCAATAACCTAGGTTGGTGGGATGAAAACAAAATTTTCATGTCAATAACCTAGGTTGGTGGAGTGAAAAAAAAGTTTTCGGCCCAATAACCTTGTTGGAATGGAGGAGAAAAAATATTTGATGGAAGAGGGGCCGGCAAAATGGGAGCTGCAAAATTCTCGCGGATTGCATCACCCCTAATTATGTATACATATATTTTATTCCATATATATGGCCCCGCAAGATTATTAAAGATTTTATGTAGATTTGCCTCTGCAAACACAAAGGCTCATGTTCAGAGTTAAACGCATTCATACATTCATCCTTCAAACATTCCTGCCGCTTTTGGTGATGACATTCGCCATCTGCTGGTTCATTGTGCTGATGCAATTCTTGTGGAAGTATGTTGACGAGATGGTTGGCAAGGGCTTGAGCATGGCGGTTTTGGGGGAGATGGTGTTCTACGCGGCGCTGTCGCTGGTGCCTATGTCGCTGCCGCTGGCCATACTGTTTGCATCGCTGATGACGTTTGGAAACCTGGGCGAGCGGCTGGAATTGCTGGCGATAAAGTCGGCGGGCATATCGCTGATGCGCTTAATGAGGCCGCTGATTGTGCTGATGAGCCTGGTTAGCGTGGGATCGTTCTTCTTTCAGGACGCGGTGATGCCGGTATCGCAGGTTAAGCTATGGTCGCTGATGATGTCGATGAGGATGAAATCGCCGGAGCTGGATATTCCGGAGAAGACGTTTTTCAATGAAATCCAAGGTTACAACCTGTATGTGCGCGAAAAGAATCCTCAAACCGGGCTGCTGAAGGATCTTATGATATATGATAACTCCGCCGGTTTTAATAACGTGATGGTTATTCTGGCGGATTCGGGCAGGCTAAAGATGGCCGACAATAAACTCTTCTTACTGCTAACCCTGTATAATGGCGAAGCTTTTCAGAACCTTAAGCGGCAATCATCGCCTGCAACGGCGGCGCAACCGGTGGCGTACCGGCGGGAAACGTTCGCTACGAAGGAGATCCTCATAGAGTTTGACGCCAATTTTAATCGCACGGATGAGTCGTACTACCAGAATCAGTATATCGGAAAAAGTATAAATAGCCTTAGCCTGTTTGTTGACTCCGTTAGTCTTATTTTAGACAGCGTTAGGCTCATCAATGCCGAGGCCATTTATCGCACGTCATACAAGCGCAGCGTGCCTAACGTGATCGATCGGAGGGCGGTGGATAGCATAGCCATGGCTCCCTTCGACAGCATCGTTGCACAGCAGCTTGAGCAGAGCCGCGGCAGCATTTTGAGCCGCGCTAAGGGGGTGTTCGAGGGATATAAGGCCGACTATTTTTTCCGCGGGGCCACTCTCGACCAGGATTCCATCAAGGTAAGGCGGCACATGATGGAGTGGCACACGCGCTTCACGCTGGCGTTCGGCTGCGTGGTATTCTTCTTCATAGGCGCCCCACTGGGAGCCATCATACGCAAGGGAGGCTTCGGTATGCCGGTGATACTTTCGGTTTTGATATTCATCGCCTACTATAATGTGAATACGATTGGGAGTAAGATGGCCCGCGATGCCGTGTGGCCCGTGTGGGAAGGAATGTGGCTCAGCTCGGCCGTGTTTGCCGCCATCGGAATATTTCTGACATGGAAGGCGATAAACGACTCGGCCATCCTCAATTCCGATACATACATAGAAGTATTCAAGCGCATAATAGGCAAACGCGAGCTACGTAATATAATATGGAAAGAGGTAGTGATATATAATCCCGACTATGCCACGCTGCCGGATAGGCTCGAAGCCCTCGCCGCGGAGGCAGGCAGCTATCTGAAACGGCATCGGCGATTTCCCGGATACATATCCTACTGGAAGCGCGGCGGCCAGGAACCCGAGGCAGAGCAAATATCCGAGCGGATGGAAGCAATAGTTGAAGAGCTCGGCAACTCCAGCCATATCCTCGTCCTGAACAAGCTGATGGACTATCCCATCATCGGCGCCCTCACTCCCCTGGGATTGCAGATGGGGCGACGAACGGCGATGGCCCTCGGAGCAATGATTCTGCCAACAGGTTTGCCCCTGTACTTCATCGCCCTCTACCGCCGCAAGCTACTCCGCCAAGACCTCAAGGCCATCAAAAAAGTAAGCCAGGAGCTCAAAGAGATGATCGAAGCCATCCCAAAAACCGATCCCCAATGACCCACGCAATCCGCCTCGCCCACGCAGCCTCGCCCACGCACCGCAAGCAAGAAGCGATCCTCATAATCTCCACCGACCGCAAATCCCCATGCCCCGCCATGAGCGAAAAGCAATGCCAGGAGCTTGCGGACATGCTTGAAGCAGATGCGACTAAGAGAGACCGCTATCGCTGGAGCAATGGGAGCTGCAGAATCTCCGCCGATAAGATATCCCACAAGAAAGGTGACCTCATAATGATTTACGACCCCGATGCTCCACGCCCAACCATGAGCGAAAAGCAATGCCGGGGGCTCAATAACATAATTGAAACAAATAAAGAAAATAGATAGGCAATGACACAGATTAGCCTCAACACCATAGACGAAGCAGTAGAGGACTTCCGACAAGGACGCTTCCTGATAGTGGTCGACGATGAAGATCGCGAGAACGAAGGTGACTTCATAATCGCCGCCGAAAAGATCTCCCCCGAGAAAGTCAACTTCATGATGACCTACGGACGCGGAGTGCTCTGCGCTCCCATAACCGAAGAACGATGCGAGGAGCTCGAGCTCGACATGCAGGTGAGCGTCAACACTTCTATGCTCGGAACTCCCTTCACCGTCACCGTCGACAAAATCGGAGGAGGATGCACCACCGGAGTCTCCATGTACGACCGAGCGCAAACCATCCGCGCCCTCGCCGATCCCTCCACCCTACCCTCCGACCTGGCCCGTCCCGGACACATTAATCCCCTCCGAGCCCGCTCGCGCGGAGTGCTCCGACGCAGCGGACACACCGAAGCCGCCGTCGACCTCGCTCGCCTCGCAGGCCTCTACCCCGCCGGCGCTTTAATCGAGATCATCAACGACGACGGAACCATGGCCCGCCTGCCGGATCTGATACGGATCTCCGAACGATTCGGCATAAAAATCATATCCATACACGACCTCATCGCATACAGGCTCCGAACCGAATCTACCGTCGACCCCGGCGTGGAAGTCGACATGCCCACCGCCTACGGCCACTTCCGCCTCATCCCCTTCCAGCAAAAAAGCAACGG
>JAITHO010000193.1 GCA_031279915.1 Tannerellaceae bacterium | reverse complement strand
AGGTCTGCGTTCATAATTGCCTTCCGGTCGTTCGTAGCCCTGATTGTAAGGTTTTCTTTCACCTTCCTGGTCTGTTTGTTCCCGTCTGATACCTGGTATCACTTTTCTGGGGCGTAGTTCATCTTTTTCTTCTGTACTCATGTTCGTGAATAAATTAAGGTAATTTACAATTGGTAACCTCTCGGTTGCCGTTTAATCTTAATGTTTGTTCTCTGTAACTGTTCGTAAATATATTAGTGACTAAATTCCAATGTAATTGTGCGGCGACAAGGTTCTTAATTCTGCCTTAATCTCATCTTCAATATCCAGACTGTTGATAAAATCAATGATAGCTTGCTGAGTTATCTCGTCATTGGTTCTTGTCAAATTTTTCAGCGCTTCATAAGGGTTAGGATATCCTTCGCGTCGCAGTATGGTTTGTATGCCTTCGGCCACGATTGCCCAGTTGCGATCGAGGTCGCGCTCTATTGCTTCGCTGTTCAGCATCAGCTTGTCGAGGCCTTTGGCAAGGCTTTCGAAAGCGATAATAGTATGTGCAAAGGGGATTCCGGCGTTTCGGATGACGGTTGAATCGGTCAAGTCGCGTTGCAGCCGCGAAACGGGTAATTTGGCCGATAGATGCTCCAATACTGCATTGGCTATGCCCAAATTGCCTTCGGCATTTTCAAAATCTATGGGATTAACCTTGTGCGGCATCGCCGAGGAGCCTGTTTCGCCAGCTTTGATCGTTTGCTTGAAATAATCCATGGAGATGTACATCCAGAAGTCGCGGCTCATGTCGAGCAATATGGTATTAATCCGCTTCATTCCGTCAAACAAGGCTGCTGTATTATCGTAGTTCGAAATCTGTGTGGTAAAGGCTTCGCGCCTAAGTCCGAATACTTCCTCCGCCAGCCTGTCGGCAAACTGTTTCCAATCATATTGCGGATATGCGGCATGATGGGCGTTGAAATTGCCGGTGGCTCCTCCAAACTTGATCGTAAGCGGCACTGATTCGAGCAAACGGAGCTGCTCCTCCAGCCGATAGACGTACACCGCTATCTCTTTTCCGAGCCTCGTCGGCGAAGCGGGCTGACCATGTGTATGGGCCAGCATTGAGATTCGACTCCATTCGTTGGCAGATTGTTTCAACATGTCGAGCAACTTGCGCAATCCCGGATAATAAGCTTCGTCGAGGGCGTCGCGCAATGAAAGCGGGACAGCGGTATTGTTGATGTCTTGCGAGGTCAGTCCGAAATGCACAAACTCCCGACATTCTTCCAGGCCTATTGCAGCAAATTTCTCTTTGATAAAATATTCGACAGCCTTTACATCGTGATTGGTCACGCATTCTATCTCCTTGATTCGCATTGCGTCGTACATGGAGAAAAGTTGATATAACCGGCGCAATGCAGCTTTATTATCATCCAAGGAATATGGCTTTAGTTCCGGCAACAGATCCGACAGAGCTATGAAATACTCGATTTCAACTTGTACTCTGTATTTAATAAGCGCAAACTCTGAAAAGTAGGGCGCCAGCTTCTCTGTCTTGTTTCTGTATCTCCCGTCGGCAGGAGTTATGGCTGTCAGTGTTGATAATACCATTGTTGATTATATAGTGTGGCAAAATTAATGCTTTAATAGTGGATTTCCTAATTTTCCCAGCATTACATTCTTTCCTATAACGATTATATTAATTCCGACAAGACGGCCTGCCTTTCGCTCCGATATTTTATATATATGTCGACATCCTTCCGGAATTTATTTTCGGAAGGGGCCTTTTACTACGATTGCTCTTATGGCTTTGTTTCGCACAATGATATTGATTTCGGTACCGGGCTTGGCGTATTCGGGTTTGACGTAGCCCATCCCTATTCCTTTCTTGAGGACCGGAGAGATTGTTCCGGAGGTGACGACGCCGATGGGATTGTTATCGCCTTCGCCGCTTATTTCGTATCCGTGCCGAGGGATGCCCTTGTCGGCGATTTCGAATGCTACGAGCCGACGGGCAACGCCTTCCTTCTTTTGACGTTCGAGCTCGGGGCGATTAATGAAGTTGTTGCCTTCGGAAAACTTTGTTATCCATCCCAGACCGGCTTCTATGGGGGAGGTTGTGTCGTCGAGATCATTTCCGTAGAGGCAGTAGCACATCTCCAGGCGGAGGGTGTCGCGGGCGCCTAAGCCTATGGGCTTGATGCCTTCGGATCGACCGGCCTCGAAGATTGCGTCCCAGATTGCTTGTCCGTAGGAGGGATAGAAGTAGAGTTCGAAGCCGCCGGCGCCGGTGTATCCTGTGTTCGAGATGATCACTTGGGGGCATCCTGCAAATTCGGCGGTCACGAACGAATAGTACGGGATGGTCGAGAGGTCGATCGGAGTGAGCCTCTGCAATACCTCTGTTGCCTTCGGGCCTTGCACGGCAAGCTGGGCAATGTTATCGGAGGCATTTTCGAGTTCGGCTCCTATCCCGCTATTGTGGGCAAGGCACCAGTTCCAGTCTTTTTCTATATTGGAGGCGTTCACCACGAGCATATATTTTTCTGCTTCGTAACGATAAACAAGCAAGTCGTCGACTATGCCGCCCTCATGGTTCGGGAAGCAGGTGTATTGCGCCTTGCCGATTTCCAGGGTAGAGACATCATTCGAAGTGAGGCTCTGAATAAATTCGAGAGCGTTAGGCCCTTTAACCCAAAATTCTCCCATGTGGGACACATCAAAAACGCCAACGCTCTTGCATACTGTGAGGTGTTCGTCTATTATCCCCGAATATTCGATAGGCATATTGTATCCGGCAAACTCGTGCATCTTGGCGCCAAGGGCGATGTGATTATTCGTAAATGGCGTATTCTTCATATCAAGTCTATTATTTTAATTATGGTTTGCATACTTTTTTCCAATGATGATATTGGAATAAACTCGTATCGCCCATGAAAATTGTGTCCTCCCGCAAAAATATTGGGGCAGGGCAAACCCATAAACGACAGCCGAGCCCCATCGGTTCCGCCGCGCATGGGCTTTACGATGGGCTCCACGCCGACGGCTCTCATGGCCTTGGCCGCCAGATCTATTATATTATGGTGGGGAGCCACCTGCTCATACATATTATAATATGTATCCGTGACGGTGAGCTGGGCGCTTCCTGGATATTGCTCGTTCATGCGCTGCACGAGCGTGGAGAGCAGCTCCTTTTTCTTGGAAAAGAGCTCGCTGTTGTGCTCGCGAACGAGATAAACCAGCCGGGCTTCCTCAACTCCGGCTTGGATCGAGATAAGATGGAAGAAGCCCTCGTAGCCTTCCGTCGATTCGGGGCGCATGTCCTTGGGGAGCCATGAAGCGTACTCAACGGCAAGCAGGGAGGCGTTAAGCATTATCCCTTTGGCGTATCCGGGATGCACGCTGAGCCCTTTGAAATTTATCTCGGCCGTAGCCGCATTGAAGTTTTCGTACTCCAGCTCGCCTTTTTCCCCGCCGTCGACAGTATAGGCCCATTCGCATCCGAATTTTTCTACATCGAAATGATCGACGCCCCGGCCTATCTCTTCGTCGGGCGTAAAGGCTATCCGCACTTTGCCGTGCTTTACTTCATCGTTCTCCAGCAGATATTGCATAGCCGAAACAATGGCCGCAACGCCCGCCTTATCATCGGCGCCGAGCAGTGTTGTTCCGTCGGTAACTATCAGGTCGTGATCAATGTACTTCGACAGTTCGGGGAAATGCTCGGGCAACATCCGGATGTTCTCCGCTTCAGACAGAAGGATCTCGCCGCCGCTGTAATGAACGATGCGCGCCTGCACATTGCGCCCGCTCATATCGGGACTTGTGTCGAGGTGGGCGATAAATCCTATGACCGGAGCCGCTTTATCCGAATTGGCAGGGAGGGTAGCCATCAGATAGCCCTTCTCGTTGAGCTCCACATCCTCCATTCCTATGGATCGCAGCTCATCGGCCAGGGATTCGGCAAAAATCCTCTGCCCCGCCGTTGTGGGAACCGTGGATGAAGCCTGGTTCGACTGAGTATCGAAAGCTACATACCTCAGAAATCGTTCGCTTATCTTCATCGCGCAGCTGTTTTTCTTATCAAAAACATAAGAACAAACGCCGCCGGACGAATCCGACGACGCTTACTATTAAATAAAAACTAAAACGAGCAGTCACTCCAGCCGCTACTACGGATTTTTTTACCATATATACGTCCCAACGCTACCCTGCGCCAGGCGGATGTTGGCCGTCAAGCCATTATGCTGAACCTTGAAGGAGGCGGTCGACCAGCTATCGTTGGCTACTATGAGTACGATTTTACCTTCCGGAGTTCTGAAAGCCACGTTGGGAAGTTCGTTGGCATGTTTCACGAAGGTGGTGCGCTTTACCTCGCGTCGTTCCTCGTCTTCGGTGAAGCTCACGGCCATGTCGAAGGCGTCGGTGGAGGCGATGCGGAACGATCCGGGGGGAACGTGGCGGGATGCGTGGGCAACGACGTAGTAGGCAAGGTTTCGCGTAACCGCATCGCCGTCAATCGTGATCGCGCCCTGGCACATCGAGCAGCCGCCGTCGTCGGTGTGGGGATCGTTCAGCTTATCGGCGGCAAAGTTCCAAAGGATCAGATTGCGGCTCCAGTTGCGCATTACGCCGACAACGAGGCGCTTCACCTGCTCTGCAATGCGGATTTCGCTGCTTCCGGGGCGCTCAACTACCATTTGTTCCGTGAAATAGATGTTCTTGTCGGGCCGAGCCGCATGCACCATCGACATGCTTGAAATATCGCCGCCGTAGTGATGAAATCCGGAGCCGTCAACGTATTGTGCGATAGTCGAATCGGCAAGGATGGAAAGCGGATAGTCGGGGCGATCGCAGTTGTGGTCGAAGATGATAATCTTGGTTGCAAGGCCGGCTTTGCGGAAGGCGGGGCCGAGGTGGTTCTTCACAAATTCGGCATGCTCCTGCATAAAGTAGGGCATGCTGGGCGTATTGTTTTTGTTCAGAGGTTCGTTCTGAACGGTGATGGCGTCGATGGGGATCCCCTGCTGCTTCATGGCTTCAACGTACTTCACAAAGTACAGGGCGTAAGCATCATAGCAATCCTTCCGGAGGGCTCCCCCTTTTACCTTATTATTTGTTTTCATCCATGCGGGGGCCGACCATGGAGAGGCCAGGATTTTGATCTTGGGGTTGATGGCCAACACCTCTTTCATGACAGGGATAACATCGTCTAAATCATGCGAAAGGGAGAACTTCTTCATTTCGAAATCAGTCTCGCCCTCAGGCAGATCGTTATAAGAATAAACGAAATTGTTCAGGTCGGATGCTCCGAGGGAGAGGCGCACATAGCTTACGTTTATCCCGTCGGTCGTAAACAATTCGCGCAGGACTTTGGAGCGCTCGGCTGCCGACATGCGATGCAGATGAAAAGCGCTGCCTTCCGTCATTGCAAAGCCGAATCCGTCGACCTCCTGGAAGGCCTGCCTGTCGTCGACGATGATGGGGTAACCTCCTCCGCGAGAGCTTCCTGCGAAAGGAATCCTCTGCTCCTGCTTTTCGAAGAGGGAGGAGCGATCGGCGGTAGTAATCCAGGCCTCTATTTGCCTTGCGTTTTGGGAGGATAGCGGGAGGCTAAGCATTAAAATTGCCGCCACGACAACCGCTTTGAAGATTCTAATAAGCTTATACATATTTAAATGACCCTTTGTGTTGTGAAACCATATTTTGTTCTTATCGCCGGCAAATGTAGGTTTTTTTGCAAGGATTCAAAGCCATTTGTTGATAACTATTTGCCCGATCCTAAATTTTTCCATCTATATCCTGAGCTCCCCCTATTCCGCCCTAGGGCTGAGGCATTCCGCCCTAGGGCTGAGGCATTCCTCCCTAGGGCTGAGGCATTCCGCCCTAGGGCTGAGCAATTCCGCCCTAGGGCTGAGCGATTCCGCCCTAGGGCTGAGCGATTCCGCCCTAGGGCTGAGCAATTCCGCCCTAGGGCTGAGCGATTCCGTCCTAGGGCTGAGCGATTCCTCCCTAGGGATGAGCAATTCCGCCCTAGG
>JAITHO010000163.1 GCA_031279915.1 Tannerellaceae bacterium | reverse complement strand
GGCTCCACCGTGCGCCTCGACATGGCAATGAGCTTCAACCGCAACACCAGTTGGCAATCCAGAGTATATTACTTCACTACATACGAATTTACCCAGTTTGAATTTGAGAATACGCTCACCATGGCGCTCTCAAGATACTTCTCAACAATACTGTATTTCCACCTCAGATACGACGACTCGGTCACGCTGCCGGCCGACTCAAAATCATACTTCCAATTGAACGAACGAATCAGCTTCGGCTTTAATTATAAATGGTAATGGACGAAAACGAACACATTGAAACAAAAGAAGAACTGCTGCTCCAAACATCGCGCAGAATGATCAGCGAACTCGCACAAGACGGCTTTGTATCCGAAGCCCGCGAGCGAACCCTCTCCCTCTATGGCCTTCACAAAGAAATGAAAGTCGAAATAATCCTCCTGGTGCCCCGACAACGCTTCAGAACCATCCTGAAGGTATTCCCACAAGTACAGCTATGCTCCAAGGCCATCAAAAAATGGTGGAGAAGCGAGGGCCTCCCCGCGCCAACCGACATATTCTTCAGCGCACGGCTCGAAGAATTCTCCCCGCGCACGCCGCCCTTCAAATGGATCATATCCGGAGGCGAACAAGAACGCTCAATCCCAGAAATGGTCAACCACATACGCACATTCGTCATCCCGCTCTTTAACACCGTAACCAACCCAGAGCAGGCCGTCAACCTAATGTGCGAAAACGTTTGGGCCATCGGACGGGGCATGACCACAACCGTAAGCGCCCCACCCCTCGAATACGTAATCTATTACGGCTCCATCGAACTCGGACGAAAACTCTTTGAAAACAGCCTGAAAAAAAACAAACAATGGGCCCAGCAAGTATCCCTGCGATACAAAGAACTCGACCGGCGCCCCGATATCTCCCACGAACAACTCTTCGCATCCGGCGAACGCTGGATAAATCTCGCATACGTATGCGGCTTCAAGCCCTATTAAGGGAACTGCATACAAATAATTAGCATCCATGGAGGCTCTGGAATTTTTGCCGGAGCCTCCACATTTTGTGTCTAAGGTCGGAGATTATAGTTCCCAGCCTATCCTCCCGCCGGCATCTATGTCCTCCAAATAACTACGGACAAGGGCCGGTCGAAACTTTTAAAATCGTACTGAAATGATTCAAGACTTAAAGGCAGGTAAAAAGATAAGAGAGCTTTGCAAAATGCGGTTATCGGATCAGCATCCGAGGAGTATGCCCCTTGTATGGGCAATTTGCCTGCGCCAATTTTAAATGATTTATTCTGGGGGGAGGCCTCAATAATTATATATTTTTTCAGTCTCAACATTTCCGTCGGCTCGACACTTGTCGAAACCTCCGTTTTGCCTGCGGGAAGGTTTCGACAAATGTCGAGAGGGCCATTTTGCCGGAAATGGAGCTCTAGACAAGTGTCAAAAGGGCAAATTTGGACGATTTAGGGCTTTCGACAGATATAAATTCCTCCGGAAGACTGTAATCGGAGGGTTCGATAGGCTGCGGAGGCTCAAAAGTGGGAAATTTGTATACTTCGACATTTGTCGAAAGCTCCGTTGGGGCGTAGCGGGGGTTTCGACATTTGTCGAGAGGCCCGGTCGGATAATATTGGGGGTTTCGACATTTGTCGAGAGGCCTGGTCGGATAATATTGGGGGTTTCGATATTTGTCGAGAGGCCTGGTCGGATAATATTGGGGGTTTCGACATTTGTCGAGAGCTCCGTTGGGGAATGATGGGGGTTTCGACATTTGTCGAGAGCTCCGTAGAAAATCTCGATCTTCGAAAAAAGTAATATTCTTCCGGAAAATTTTCCGACTAAAATTACAATCGAAACTCTAATGCGTAATTTGGGTTTATAGCTCTCGTGCAAAGCTCTCGATAATTGAGAACTCTATCTAAAAAGGCCGTTGAACCTCAAATATTCAACGGCCTTTTATTTTATCCCCGCCGGATGATGCGGGAGTGCGGCTGCCAATAGATGCCTTTACTTATCCATTGACTTGATGCGGATGTTGCGGAATTTCACTTCGGAGCCGTGGCCGAGGAAGGCGATGTGGCCTTTTTTGTTGAAGAGGCCGGGATGTTCTTGCTTGTCGGGGGTACCGTTTTTGGTGGCTTCGCGAATGTTGCCTTCGAGGATGACGGCGCCGTTGAGGGTGACTTTGATGTTATCGCCGTTGGCTACCACTTCCTGCGTGTTCCATTCGCCGTTGGGCTTGAGGAATCCGCGCTTGGCGGCTATGATTCCGTAAACGGAGCCGTGGTACTGGTAGGGCTGCAGCTGGGCATACATGGGGGCATCGTTGTCGAGGATTTGTAGCTCCATGCCAACGTAGGCGGCGTCGCCTTCAAGCGGGGTGCGTATGCCGAGGCCGTTGTTGGCTCCGGGAGTGAGTAGGAAGTCGAAGCGGAGGGTGAAATTGCCGAACTCTTCCTTTGTGTACAGATTGCCGCCTGAGCCTTCGGAGGGGATGAGGGTGATGGTTCCGTCCTGAAGGGTATAGTCTTTGGTATTGCCGCGCCACTGGTGCATGTTGGAACCGTCGAAGAGGATTCGATAGCCAGCCTTTTGCTCTTCTGCCGGCAGGGTGAAGGCTTCGGGGCGCTGAAGTTCCTTAACGTATATGTCGCGATAGTACACTTTGCTGCCGTGAGCCTGGAGCTCAAGCTGCTCGGTGGGGAAGATGGGGAGCTTTCTGTCCCAATAGTTTTCGAGTATGACGTTGTCGGTAACGAGTATGCCGTTGAGGTAAACGGTGACGCGGTCGCCAATCATCTTGATGTAAAATGTATTCCATTCGCCCATCTGATTGTCGGCAACGACGAGCGGTTTGCTCGGATTAGCGCGGTTATTGTATAGCCCTCCGGATCCAACCTGTGCGCCTACATTCACCCGCGCCGTGTCCCAGATTTGCACCTGCGGGGTTCCGCGGAGGTAGATGCCGGCATCGGCCTCCTTGCCTGAGGTATCAAGCAGCCAGTCGATATACATCTCAAAGTCGCCATACTGTTTAACGGTGCAGAGGTTGTCGAAGCCTTTGCCGTCGAACAGAAGCAGGCCGTTTTCCACTTTCCAGTCGTTGCGCATCTGCTCGTCGGCCTTAATTTGGGCATCGGCAAGCTGCGTGGGAGTCATTTTCGCGCGTTTGATGGGATCCTGCACCAGGCCTTTCCATCCGCTCAGGTCTTTTCCGTTGAAGATGGATACGAAGCCTTCTTCCATGGGCATCTCGGCTATATGCTTGCGGATATTCTCGCGCTGATAATCGGCGTCGGGATTATTAAGTACGGCTGAGACTTTGGCGAGCAGGGCTCGGACATTGGCTCCGGTATATTCGGGATGATTGAGAGCTATTTCCATCACGGCATTGGCGGCGGTTTGCTTCAGCGCGGCATTGTCGAGGAACTGCCCTGCATACAGCAATGCGGGGAAGGTTCCAGTTCGGCCAATCCTGCGCAAGATGCCATTGCGAAGCTCATCGCTTCCGGTAATCTCCATAGCCTTGCGCAAGCCGAGCAGGCGATTTTCGGGAGTGAGAGCAGGATCGGATGCGAGCTCAACATATCGCGTCAGGGCGCGTTGGGTGTATGCTGTATTGTTTTTATCAGCGGCTATGGCGAAGAGTTTGGAGGCTGTTTCGGAGCCTTTCCAGCTTAGGAGCGCTTCGAATGCAGCGGCGGCGGCGGATCCTTTCTCTTTGACTACGGCATCAGATATAATGGCCAGGGCTTTGGCTTCGCCGGTTGAGGCTAGCGGCAGATAGTAGAGGAACTTCTTGCTTTCGCCGGCCTGATACATGCGACGCACCAGCGTTTCCACCTGCTCCGGCGCTGACTGCGACGAAAGCGATGCGATAACGGCCTGCTGCAAGGGAGCGACGTACTGGGCTTCGGCCGATTCGAGCATGCCGCACATGTTCGTCAGATCCTTTTCGCCGGCCACATCCTTCAGAGCCTTGTAGGCCGCAGCCTTCATAGAGGCCGACTTGGCTACGCTAAGCACGTCGTTGATGTGGTTCGATGCCTTGCGCATGGCCAGGAGCTCAAGGCCGGCAGCCTTACCCGCATCGGAAGCCGACGGCAATACGCGAGCTACTTCGGCGGAGATGCTACCGGGGAAGGATGCCAGCGTTGCCTTGCCGAGCTCCACCACCGGATAGATGGTCTTATCGCCATCCTTATACTTCTCCTCACTCTTCAGCAGACTTGCAAGAGCCGGAACCGATTCGGGCCTGCCGAGGCGTACGAGCGTCCAGGCGGCGGCGCTCAGCAGATC
>JAITHO010000138.1 GCA_031279915.1 Tannerellaceae bacterium | reverse complement strand
AAAGTCCCAAAAAAAAGTTTTGGAGGTAATTATAGCTTTGGAAAGCTCCAAAAAAAAGTTTTGGAGGTAATTATAGCTTTGGAAAGCTTCAAAAAAAAGTTTTGGAGGTAATTATAGCTTTGGAAAGCTTCAAAAAAAAGTTTTGGAGGTAATTATAGCTTTGGAAGGGATGAAAACTTTTTCTCGCAACTTTCCTGGCGCCAACTTGGGAGCGGAGGAAATTTTTTGTGCTTTCCGGCGGCTGAGATGCGGGGAGCAGAAAAAATTGCTGATTATGGGGGCAGATATGGGCCATGAAATTTTTTTTGTATCCTTACCCATCCTGATGAACGGCAGGGCAACAATTGCGCCGACATGCGGGCGGAGGCTTGGACATCAGCGAAAAATAATATCTTTGCGCATTCACACATTATATATTATATGTCACTACGAAAGATGAAAATACACAAGGAAGGTACGGGAATCTTGCTTGCTTTCTTTAGTTTTTTGTTTCTTCTGAATCTAATACTGTTTCATTGGGGCGGAAGTTGCGTGGCTTTTTACGTATCCAGTTTTATTTCCCTCATACTTTTCCTGCTTATTCTGAATTTTTTTAGGAGTCCATTCCGCCGATTCCCTTTTGATGCCGAAGGACTTGTGATTGCGCCCGCTGATGGAACGGTGGTGGTGATTGAAGAAACCAACGAATACGAGTCGCTGCGTGAGCGGAGGATACAAATTTCCATCTTCATGTCTATATTTAATGTGCATGCCAATTGGTTTCCGGTCAACGGAATCGTAAAGCATGTTTCCCACCAAAACGGGCGTTTCATGGCGGCTTATCTGCCGAAGAGCAGTATGGAAAACGAGCGGTCGACGGTCATCATAACCACCTCATGCGGCCTGGATATCCTTGTGCGACAGATTGCCGGAGCCATAGCCCGACGGATTGTGACGTATGCAAAGGTGGGCGAAGAGTGCCGTGTCGACGAGCATTTGGGCTTCATCAAATTCGGTTCGCGGGTCGACGTTTTTATTCCCATCGACAGCGAGGTGCTGGTAGAAATGGGCCAAAAAGTTACCGGCAACCAAACCCCGCTGGCTCGCCTGAAATCAAAATGAGCATCCTTCGTCACCTTCCGAATTTCATCACCCTCTGTTCGCTGCTGGCAGGCTGTGCGGCAACGACCTTCGCGCTCGAAGGCAGCATGCGAGCCGCCTTGTGGAGCATCGTGGCGGCGTCTTGCTTAGACTTTCTCGACGGATTAGCGGCCCGCGCGCTTCGTGCTGTATCGGCCATAGGCAAGGAGTTGGATTCGCTGGCCGATTTGGTGGCCTTTGGGGTTGCGCCGGGCATGATGCTTTTTGCGCTGCTTCCAAGCGAAAGCCCTCTGCGCTATGCGGCCTTTATTGTGCCGGCGCTGTCGGCTCTGCGGCTGGCCCGATTTAATGTCGACGACAGGCAGAGCGAAGCCTTCTTGGGGCTTCCGGTTCCGGCGCATGCGCTGCTTTGGGCTTCGCTATGCGATACGTTGGCCGTTCATCCTCAGTATTGCCAAGGCTGGTGGGCGGTAGTTTTGGCGATAGGTTTTAGCCTCGCCTCCTTGCTCATGATAAGCGAAATCCCCATGTTCTCCATGAAAATTAAGTCGTGGCGATGGCGGGGCAACCAACATCGGTACCTGCTTGCAGCCATCGCTTTGGCGGCAATAATCCTCGCCGGCGCGGGAGGCATCGCCCTGACTATTTTCGCCTACATCGCATTGTCCTTAATTAACAAGGAAAGCCGGAGAAGATAAGTATCTTTGCCCTCTCCCAATTTCACAAATAAAAAAATACGATTATGTTCAAGTTTTTAGTGTTTGTATTTCTGATATTCCTCCTCTTAGTATTCCTGTTCGGATTCTCCATTGTTCGCTTCATGGGCCGCTTCTTGTTCGGCATCGGATCCGGACGCCGCGACCAAACCGGCCGCCAACAGAACCAACAGTCAAAAGGCTCCGGCCAACAATCATCCGCCCAAAAGCGCCACAAAGTTTTCAGCAGCAACGACGGCGAGTATATCGACTACGAGGAAATAAAAGATTGAGAGGGTGGGAATAAAGATAGCTCCGTCGTGATGAGGCGGAGCTTTGCTGAAAGCCGGGGCAATAACAATTGTTTCGGTTTTCTCTTTTTTTAGGGGATGAACGACGGCAGCAGGCGGCGGGGATATAGCATCCTCGCCGCCTGCATTATGAGCAAATTATTTGTACTCCAGATAGGCCGTGGCGACGGTTGCTTTGCTGGCGGCGAAGCGTATCCATCGGGCTTGGAGGGCTGCGGGGAAAGTGATGGAGAGCCTTTCGCCAGGGGCTATCGATCGCACGTCGTATTGCATCCAGTCGCCATTGCCGGTTGGATCGAGCTCGATTGCGAAGGTGACGGCTTCGGCAGACTTGTGCGACAGGGCGAGGCTTTTGCTGTCATAGAATCCGAAGAGGTACGGATCGGATTTTTCATTGGCCTTGACCTGGGTATCGAGCCATGGGCCGCCTTTGCCGACGGGCTTGCCCAGCTTCCAGAGGTCGTCGAGAACGCCCGCCCACACGGCAGCTTTTCCGTCGGACGAGATGACGATGTGCGGATTATCCGATTTTCCTTCGACGGCTATGCCCGACAGAATCAACATTCCGCGGTATGATGCATAGTCGTTGATGCGGAAATTGTGCGATGCCACCGGACGGATCTTGGCATAGCCGTCGGCATTTTCAGCCGGCAGTTCGAAGAACGTACCGCAGCAGCTGAACAGATCGCGCTCGGTTGCCACTTCGCGGCAGATGCGCAATTCTCCGCGCTGGGACATCTGGGCCAGAGCTTGGTTGGCAACAGGCAGCCGCCATCGCCTTCCGTCGTCGTCAACGATGAGGGCCGACGCTTTATCTATCTCCACCGCCTGCGTTGGGATGGCAAATCTGCTGCGGATGAAGTTAGCCGTAGCGGTATCGTTGCGGGGATGCAGTTCGAGGCGATCGTTCATCTCGTAGTACCCCGTTTCGACGGTTTGCCCGTCGGTCGTAGAAGAAGCCAGGAAGCCGAGAGCCCGACGGTTGTCGCCAAGTCCGTAGAGCAGTCCGCCGCTGAGCTTGGATGCCTCTGCCGGAGCCAGGCCATCGAAGATAAGATCGGGGCTGGCAGGTCGGCTATCAACTTGGGTATAGCAGAAGCTAACGGTGGCAATGGTTGGAGCGGAAGGCTTGAGGCGGATCCACTCACCCTCATCTCCGGCATTGAAGACGACAAGCTTGGAGCTTGCTGCCGCCAGGGTATCCGATCGGAGGGCCGTCCATTGGTTGCTGCCCATATCGGTCTCGAAGCTGAATACCACGGAGCTGTTGCCCATGTTTTTTATCCAGCAGCACCTCTCGGGCCATCCTTTGAAGAGGAAAGGGTCGGAGTATTGCTCGGCCTCCAATCGTTCGTTGGCCCACACTGCCCCTTCAGCCGTGTTGGGGCCGAGTTGGTCGGGCATGTCGAGCGAAGTAAACCAGAGGTTGGAGTTGGATTGTCCGGGTCCTTCGATCCCTCCCTTGGCCTTTCGCTTGTTGAGGAACTCGCGCTGTGCCGAGTCATCGCAGCCAAAGACGAGGCCGTCGTTCCATCGGGCAAAGTCGCCAATCACTTTCAGATAAGCCGATCGCGGTCGTATTCCCGCCGAGCTCTGAAGGCTGAATCCGGAGGGGAATCGCCAGAACATGCCGTGCATAGTCATCAGATAGTCGGGCTGCCCTTCGGCGCCAATGTCGCGAATCCGTGGCCATTCGGTGTTCCATCCGTGAGCGCCGTCGTAGCTGTGGCTTGCCTTTGGGAGGCGATAGAAGGTCCAGCCTGTTTGCGGTTCTCTCACGGCAAGCAAAATGGACTTATGATCCCATCCGGTAGCCCAGATAGGGTCGGTCTCAGGATTCGGATTTCCGTAGATACCTCCCGGCCCAGTAACCTCCACGAACTGATTTCGGCGCACTGTTCGCCAGTTTTTCCCATCCCATTCCGAGAGCGATCCCGACATAATATCGAAGCGCTTGAGGGCATCAGGCCCCGATTCGCCGTTGTTGGAGTATACCATCACGCCCTGTCCGGAGTATAATCCCTTGCCATGTACGCCGTCGAGCAGGGCCGTAGCTTGGTTGTTATCCGTATCATTTGCCTTGCGCTGATCCTTATTTCCGTCCTTATAAAGTAAGGTAGGCGTCAGAGTCTTCACATCAACTTCGTAGAATCCCTCTTCCATCGTTCCGTAGTAAATCATCTCGGCGGGTCGGTACAGATGCCGCGCATTGCCGGTATGGCGTCCGGGCATTATGTCGTAGGGGATGGTTCGCACGTTTCCGTCGGCGTCGATGGCATAAGGGCCGATGAAAAGCTGCCGGCTTTCGCTGTGAATCATCCTGTTTGCCGGCGTCCCTCCAATGCTTTCGGAGCAGATGGTTTGCTGCAGGTCGGGCGATATGCGATAGAGTTTGTCGGACGATCCGAAGGGAAGATGCGGCCCGTAGGTAATCACCCAAAGGCTTCCGGCCCATGGCACGACGGCTCCTGTTCCGCATTCTCCTTCATTATTATAATATGCCAGATGCGGATAAATTCCGCTGATGCTTGGGGGCGCAGCTCCCTCCTTTGTGGGAGCGTTGCATGAGAGCAATGTTGCGCAGAGAGCGATAATGACTGATATTACTAAAGCTTTCATTTGAATTTCAGATTAATAAATTTTGAACGACTATGATAAGGACTGCAATGTATCAAAAAAAGAGGGCGCGGGAGCATGTTTTCCAAGAAGATCCATGCCGCCATTTGGCTATTTCCCCCCTGGGGGGATTGATGCGCCGGATCTGGGAGACGATGAGGGTGTGTCAAAAGCCCCTTCCAATTATTATAGCCAAAAGTCTGAACTTTCCCAAGCTCAGACTTTGTTATTAACCCGAGAATCAGTATCTTTGGGCATAAAAAATATTATTATGTCAAAAGTACGATTTAAACCTGA
>JAITHO010000084.1 GCA_031279915.1 Tannerellaceae bacterium | reverse complement strand
ATTTCTTTCCGGACGCCTCATACGAGCGTACAGACCCCCAGAATTTCTTTCCGGACGCCTCATACGCTCGTATAGACCCCCAGAAATCTTCTCCGCAGAGGTTGCTTTCTGCATTTCATCCCCTACATAAACAAAAAACGACCCCGACATAAAGCCGAGATCGTTTTTTTGTTTCATCCCCAAGAAAAATCCCGAAGGGAAGGGAGAGCTAAAACTCCAGACCGATACGTATGGTGATGCCGCTCATGCTTTCGCTGCGGTTCATGGGCGAGGTGGTCTTGGCATTGTATACGTATTTGCGCATCTGCATGGTGTAGCCGAGGCTCATGTTGACGGCAAGCGAGTTGGTCAGCATGTATTTCGCGCCGACGGAGGGGGAGATGTAGAGGCCGAGCGATTCGGGCTTAGTTTCCGTGCGTATGGTGTTTTCTTCTTTCATGAACTTGCGGGTTATAAAGCCGAAGCTTGTGCCGCCTTTGAGGCCTACGAAGGGAACGATCTTGCCATTGTTGCCTATCGGAATGTTGTACCGAACGTCGAGGAAGATGGGCAACGACATGTTCATGTTGTCGAGGGTATCGACGGCGCTGGTCACCTTGGCGGAGTCGTAAACGAAATAGACTTTGTCGCTAAACATGTTGATGCCGGCGCCTATGCCCACGAAGAGGTCGCGCGTTACCTGGGCTCCGAAGCTAAAGCTCCCTTCCATGCGGCTGGCTTTCGCAAATTCGTTGCCCATTCCCATGGTGTATCCTCCTTCAATTATGAGCCTGGGGCGGATGCTGAATGGCTGGTCGACGACGGAATTTGCTCCGGCGGATGTTCTGTTGCCAGCGCTTGAGCCTTGCGATTTAGAATCCTGCTTCTTGGTGTCTTGCTTTTTGGTCTCCGGCTTTTTGTTGCTGGGCGGAGTTGGCGAGAGGAGCAGGTCTAAGCCTTCGTCTTCGAAGAAGAATTCATCGCTGGCCTGATTGTTTTGCGAGTTTTGTTGTTGCTGATTGTTTTGCCTGTTATTCTGGCCCTGCTGATTGCCTTGGCGATTCTGCTGGTTGCCTTGTTGCTGATTGCCCTGGCGCTGGTTGGGCTGCTGCGTTCCCTGTCGGTTTTGCTGCCCTTGCTGTCCTTGCTGCTGGTTACCCTGGCGCTGATTGGGCTGCTGCGTTCCTTGTCGATTTTGCTGATTGTTCGGCGGTCGCTGTTGCTGCTGTGCTTGATTGTTTTGCTGTCGTTGCTGTGGCAGAGGGGGGATGCTGGTCACGCGGCTATTGTCGTCGGCATAAGTCATGCTGCGAACGTCGCCGGGAGCAAAGTTGACAACTATACCGTTGCCGGCATATATCCGCAGGCGATTATCCGGCAGCCTGTACACTTCGCCTCTCAATACATTTCCGTTATTAAATTGAACGACGATGGGCCTTGTCCTTTGGGCAAGTGCAAACTGCCCGACAAGTGCAAGCAGTAATAAGAGATAAGTTATTTTCTTCATATAAAACGATCTTCAGTATATATTTTTTTAGATGTTACTGGGAAACAAAATTATAAAAAAACCGGTGCTTTTAAAATTTGTTATATGCATTATGCTTTACATAGGGGGGAATTTGGTTTCCCCCCTATTGCTTCGTTCCTGATTATTTTTCTACAACAACGTTTATACCTGTTGTATTCGACTGTATCAAGTGATTGTACATCGCTTCGCAATACGTTGGCGGCAGGTAGAAGGCTCCGGCATAAACTGCGGCTAGCTTCACTCGGAAGCTGATATTCTTGTTTCCGCCCAGGCTATTGATGTACGAATAAACGCGGTCGTCGCGTATATCCTGGTAGCTGATGTTGTTGTCATTGGCGGCGGCGCCTTCCTGTTCGAGGAATCGTGTGTTGAGGATTTCCCAGCCGGCGGGGAAGATTTGGCTCACAACCAAGTTCTGTATTGGCTCCATTCTGGGATTCTTCACGGTCACGACAGACGTAAAGTCCTGTCCTTGCTTGAGGCTTTCGGGCTTGACTTCCTGTCCGCTTCCGTTAACGTATACAACGGATATTTCCACTCCGTTGGCGCTTGCCTTTTCTTCGCCGCGGGCGGGGATGCCTTCGCTTATTAATCGCACGAAGATGGTTGCCTTGCCGCTATTGCTTATCTCGACTGCGGCCGAGGAGGGCCCTCCGCTGAAGAGAGTTTCCGTCCAAAGGCTTTTGCCTACGGATACTTCCTTGGAGCCATTGTATTTGTAGGCGAACGATAGGCCTCCGGAGCTGCTGTACCGTTTGATGTATGCCGAGAGGCCTATGAGCGAGAAGGCCACTTCCTGGGTGCTGAGATACTTGGAGGACGAGAGCTGGTCGGCAATCTTGCGGCTTATCTGAGCGGCTTCCTGTCCTTTGTTCAAGAGCACGAGGGTTTGGAGGCAGATGCCATAGTCGCGAACGTAGCTCCCGAAAGTATGGTCGTAGGAGTTATACTGATGCGTTTGCTCGTAGGTTCGGCCTATCAGTTCGTCGGCCACGTCCTTGCGTCCTGCCAGAGCGTAGGCGGCGCTGAGAAGCCATTTGGCAGCGGGATTGGCGAGGCTGCGCTCTCGGAGTCGGTTCATGGCCCCTATCTCGGCTTGCTGTTCGAGAGACAGAACGTAGAGGCGATAGGCCTGCGTCAGTTCGTCGCTGCCTGCCGCGGTATTGCTGGGCCCGCGCCAGTCGCGGGCGGCCTTGCGAACGGAGGAGGTTGCCGCATTTTTTATCCCCGACGGAACGGCATATCCTTTGGCGGCAGCCTCGGTCATGAAGTGGAGGGCGTATATGCTGGCCCAGTCGTTCACGTATCTTGTGCCCGGCCAGTATGTGAGCTCGCCGTTGCTAAAGTAGGAGCGATAGTGATTGAGCGTTGCCTTCACTGCTATGTCGGCTGAGGATGCTTGAGCGCTCGAGAGCGATGCAAAGTCCTTGAGATATAGCTGAGGGAACGCCTTCGAGGTGATCTGCTCCAAGCATCCGTGAGGATAGCCGAGCAGCCCCTCCAGCCTCCAGCCGAGATTGATGGGGGCCAGGGTTGATACCTCAAGGCTGAGCGAGTTGGTTCCGTCGATGCCAGGCAGAGCGACTTTGCCATTCCAGGATTTTCCGGGCTCTACGGACACTGACTCGATCTTGACCTGCGGACGGGCAACGGAGCGAAGCTCGATGTCGGTCTCGTAGGTCGATTTCTCTCCCTTGCCGGTGGCGCTTATGGTGACCTTTCCGGCGCCCGGACGGTTGCCTGTTTTGACGCGGAAGTATACCGTTTGATCTCCCTTCGTCGTCATATTGATCTCTTGCGATGCCGAGCCAACAACTTGCATGTTGTTCGAGCAAGCGATGCTGAGCCGCACCGTTCCGACCTTGTCTTCCGTTGCAAATACTGTTGTCGGAATAAGCATCTCCTCCTCCGTGCCTATCACGCGCGGCAGCGATCCGAGCAGCATTACCGGCTTGCGTACCATGACGCTCTTCTCCGAGCTTCCGTAGGCATAGCCATCGCCGGCAACTATCATGATGCGCACCCGTCCGTTATAGTTTGGCATATCATACGTATGCGTTTTATTCTCGCCCTTGCCGAGCAGGAACGGGCCTTCGAAGCGCACAACGGGTTTGAAGCGATTCACTACCGCCTTGGGCCCCTTTGCAAGCGCATCGCTACCTCCGATGCCGAATATCTGCTGTATCCTCCCTCCGTAGGCTCCAAGTATGTAGTTATACAGATCCCAGGTGGATACGCCGTGGGCTTCTCGTGCGTTGAAGGTTTGCCAGGGATCGGGGGTGCGGAAGCGCGTCAGGTCGAGCAGGCCCTCGTCGACTATGGCTAGGGTATAGGCCATGCTGCGTCCGGTCTTTTCGGATACGGTGATGCTGTATGGGGCTTCGGGCTTATACTCGGCGACGGTTTGGATGAGGGGCGATAGCTGACTCTCGGCCGATGAAACTTTGAATGGAGCCACGCCATACAGCCTTATCGGCAGATCGTTCGCTTCATGGCGATAGGGTTGCAGTAGCATTATATATATGTAGGCGTTGGGCTCCATGTCTGAGGTGACGTCGATGTTGAGAGTTGTTTCGCCGGCTGTGCATGGGTATTCGCGTATGGATAGAACTTGCGATCCGTTCTCTATGCTCACAATGGCTCGGCTGCCTTCGGGGGATGGGAAGCTGAGGGCGATCTTCTCGCCCGGAGAGTAGCTGTCTTTGTCGGTGCGGATGCTCAGGCGGGTGGGCGAATCGCTGCCGTCTGAGCTGCGAGCGGGGCCGGAGTAGTAGGGCGAATCGAAGTAGGACAGGGCGCCGGTGGAGTGTCCGCCGCTTGGATCTTTGACGCTGATGAAATAGGATCCCCATTCGCCCTCGGGGATGTTGACAACAAAGCGGCCTTCGCCTTTGGAATCGGTTTGGACGGAGGAGGTTCGGATGAGCGTCATATCCGAATTATTTATGTAGTTGGCTAATGCTTCGCCGTGGCTTTCATCCCACCACCAATACCAACGGGTTTTCCAGACTTTGACTTCCAGGCGCGAGGCGGAGGGCTTGCCTTGCTCGGTGAGCATCACTACCCGGAATGTTTGATCCTTTCCGGTGGCGAGGAAGGGTTCGTCTTTGGATTGCGGCGACTTAATGCCGACGTAAGACGGATATGGCGAATAAGGAATGTTGGCGGCATCGATGCTGAACTCGCCTGATTCTTCGTAAACGCGGGTAGTGAAGTTGGCGGTGAGCATGCCCGGAGCCGAGTTGCCGTTATCGAAGTTGAGCTTCTGGCTCGCATTGCCTGTGGCGTCGGTTGTTCCTTCCAAGGGGGATAGCTCTTCGGTTTCGTACGACTTGCCTGGGTCGTCGAAGTGGTAGTCTGAATATCCGTCGAAGGTGGTTGGCGCCTTGGTGAGCATTGCTTGGATGTCGTACTTGAGGTTGCGGGCGATGGATCCGTTCAGCCATTCGGCGTGGATGGGGATTGTGGCTTCTTTGTCCCTTGAAATAAGTTTGGGGAGGTCGAGCTGTATCTTCAGGCGGTTGGGCTTGATTGATTCGATGCGTATCCGCTTCTCGAAGTTGATGCCTCCAACTTGAACGATGATGTTCCAGGCGCCGGTGGGGGCATCGGGATCGGTGGGGAGGTTGAATGCGTAGAGGCCGAGCGTTCCCTGCGTTGAGGTCTTGCGAAGGTAGGACTGTCCTTGGGGGGTGAAAAGTTCGATGCTGACGGGATGGGCGGCGGGCAGGGTGCGGCTTCTATCGTTGAGCATAAATCCGATGTGGAGCGTGTCGCCCGGACGCCATACGCCTCGATCTCCGTAGATGAATCCCTTGATGCCTTTCTGCACTACTGCTCCGGCTACGTCGAAGGCGCTAAGCGAAAGCGCTGACCCCGGATCGATGCGGAGATAGGCCCGCTGGCGTCCCTGGGAGGCTATCGCGTAGAAGGGCTGCGTCTGCGCGTCGCGGAGGAGGATCCGCGCCTGCCCCTCTGCGTTCGTTGAGGTTGATCCGAGGGAGTGATGACGGTAATCGAAGACCTCAACATTTACTGCTCCCTGAGGATTGGTCGTAAGGAGGTCGTGGGCCAGGAAGATCATCTCTTCGCCGCTGCCTCTCTTTGCCGCCAAACCTATATTGGTTGCCAGTATGTTTTTTTCCTTCGTCAAACGGTAGTAATAGTATTCGGAGCATACTTCGGGCACCCCTTCTTCTTCTTCGTCATAATAATAGTAGTAACCGCCATCGCCAAAAACATTGCCGAAGTAATAGTACTCGGAGTGGTTACGGTCAAAACGGGCGGCTTCTGCCTTGAACTTCGCATCGTCGGCTGCCAGAACGGCTTCTTTTGTTGGCTTCTCGGAGAGGGTATCGCAGGAAAAGTTGGAGAGATCGGGGCTGGAGGATAATATCAGCCGATAGATGGCTCCGGGCTCGGGGTTGATGAGGTCGCTCAGACGAATGGCGTAGGTGTTCCATCGGCCCAGATTATTGGTCTTTTCGTCGAAGAATATGGTCTTGCGGGCGGCTAAGTGTCCTACCTGCATCAGGGCATAGCTGCCTTCGAGGCTATTTGTCTGCAAAAATTGCCCGACATTCTTTTCCTGCACCTTTACTACTCTTACGACTACGCCGCGCAGATGCACCGCCCTGAAGGGTACTATCAATTCGTTGGCCAGAGGGATGATATTCCCCTCGCCTGTGAACTCCAAACCTGGTTTGGCGGGGGAGATCTCGACGGTGAAGACCAAATCGTTGGAGGCAGTGCCGCTTAATAGCCGAACTCCGCTCTTGCTTGTTATTGCAGAGCTCACATACACTTGCCGCGTGCCCTGGCAATTGGCGTCGGGATAAAGACGGAGCTGATTGCCTTCTACCGAAACGGTGTTATTGCTGTTGCCCTCTATGGTGGCTAGCCCCTCGAGGTTTTGCTTCGAGTTGATGGTTTGGGTGAAGGTAATCTCAACGCATCTTTCCGGACTTTCGATATACTTGACTGAATAGACTGAGAACTCGTTTCGCGCCGGAATGTGTGTGCTCGCCAAACTTTGCTCGGCCAGGCCCAGCTTGTTGGGAGCTACCGACAGGCTTATGTCGCGGCCCTTGGTTGCATCGGCTTTGACGCTTATAGTTAGCCGGTGTTGATTTCCTTGCTGGGCATGAATCCAGCTTTTCTGTACCTCTTCGGATATGGCTACAAGGGATTCGACCATTTCGTTGTCCTCGCGGTCGGGAGTTGAAATAAGGTAGGTAATGTCATAGAAGCCATCCCAGGCTTCTGACGATGATCCTTGGGCATTGCCGGCGCCTTGGGCGAAGGATACCTGCTCGGCATGAATCTCGAGCGGGAGAGTGCTGAAGTTGAACTTGAATACCGAGGATGCGCCCTTTATGTCGAACCACTTGCTGAGGTCGATGCTCATTTCGTAGTCGGTATTGCGCTCAAAACTCTGGTCGGGAGTGAATCGAAGGGTACGGCTGTTGATGAAGGAGAGCGATCCGGATATTCCCGGCTTGATTCGCACTAAACGCTTTAATTCGGAATCTGAAATCTTGCTCTTATCCACATCCACACTAAACACCACGTTTATCGGCGTATACCGCGATATTAAGCCTGATGAGAAGGCCTCAACTAATGTATTGTAAGGAGCATCGCCTTCTGTGCCCCCCTTTTTTCCGCAGCCCCATCCTGCCAAAAGCAAAAGAGCCGCCATAATCGTTGAAAGTAATAACCGTTGCATATCGTATATAATTAATTTTTCAAATATAGCATTACTGATATGGCCGTAAAGATATGCAAAAATAATTCCTAAACCGCTCTACATCGCGCCAGCATTGACCGGCCCGCATCCTAAACCTATCTTTGCAACAAAACAAAATGAAAATGAACAACACACAGCAATGGAAAGGAAGCACCGGAGGAAGCGCTCTCGGACAGCGCGCCCTGCTCATCCTCTTCAAAATAGTCGATGTACGCATAGGATACGCCATCATGGCCCTCATCGTTCCTTTTTACATATTATTTCACCGAAAAGCTACTAACTCCATCTTTCGATACTTCCGACAACAATGGAACATGAGGCCCATAAAAGCCGCCGCTTATACTTTTCTTAATCACTTTCGCTTCGGACAAATCATCCTCGACCGCTTCGCCGTATTCTCAGGCAACGCCGATAAATTTCATGTTGACATCAGCGGCAACGAGCATTTCCGGCAACTCGTTGAATCCCCCAAAGGCTTCATCATTGCAGGATCGCATATCGGTAACTTCGAAATCGCCGGATACCTCCTCCGACAAAACCGCAAGACCCTGCACGCACTCGTATACCCAGGCGAAACCTTCACCGTGCAGCAACAGCGCAGCCGCATCCTCAGCCAAAACAACATCAGCCTCATACCCGTCAGCCCCGACATGTCGCACCTCATCGCCATGCAGGCAGCCCTCCGCTCGGGCGGCATCCTCATCATTCCCGCCGACCGAATGTACGGGTCAACACGCAGCGCCGCCGTTCCATTCCTGCGCGGCCAGGCCCGATTCCCCGTCGGAGCCCCCGCCATGGCCATAACATTCCAGGCCGACATCATCGCCATATTCGTGCTCAAGCAATCCGCCCGACGGTACCACATCAGCGTAGTTCCCCTGCCCCACCCCTCCCCCGGGCCCCAGCGTGAAAATCAACAATTGTCATTCCCAGGGTTGGCCACCGGAGAATCGGAGTGGTCATCCGGAAAGAATGCAGGAGAG
>JAITHO010000052.1 GCA_031279915.1 Tannerellaceae bacterium | reverse complement strand
TGGCTTGCGACAAATTCCGCGAGCCATTTACATCTGTTGATGGCTTGCGACAAATTCCGCGAGCCATTAATATACGGTTACCGTGTGTCTATATCCAGAGAAACGTTTTGCTTTTTGTTTTGTCAAACAAATTATTTCTTTATCTTTGCAGAAGTTTGAATAACCCAAAAAAAATCCTGTTTATGCATAAATTGATTTCAATACTTTTTAAAAGCCTCCTCAGAAAGCTCCACATAGCCGAGCATGCAGATTTCTACGAAAGAGGTATAATCAAACCGCTTATAGCTTTGATGAGCGCCCTGCCTATGGCCAGCGGAGTTTTTAACTCTCTCCAAACAGTATATCAGAAGGAAGACGATCTTTTCAAGCAGAGCCAGGCTTCAATCCTAACCCCAGACATCACTGCTCTACACGAAAAACGAATCGCGCTTTTAGTTTTTTTCTGGCACTACGTTTCCATGAGCAAGTATTTTGACGATGCCGCATTAGTGCAAGCAACCGACAAGCTTCTGTTCCTAAAAAACAATTACAAGGAATTGCCGCTAGCTAATTATACCGATGCTAACGGATTAATGACAAACTTCCTGGAAGATTGCGAAAAGCCGGAGTGGGCGCCTCTCATCCAAACTCTCGGACTGACAGCCTTAGTCGTAAAGATGAAAACCGCACATGAAGCATTCAAAGATCTTTATACCGATCGCTCGTTCGACAAGACCCACATTGCGCAAATGGGGAAAATATCCGAAATACGCACCGAAGTCGATGCAACATTCGATGCCTTCGTTAACATCCTTAACGCAGCCTGGACAACCAACGAGCTGGGCGCCAAAGATGCAACTATCCGCACGAACCTTCTCGAAGTGAAAGAACATATCATCGCCGCCATACATCAAGCCGAAATCAACCTCGCCCGCCGCGGCGTTCACAAGGTAAAAGACGACGGCACAACCGACGAGGGAACTCAAGCCCCCGATACAACAAACCCTCCCGCTCCGGAGACCCCTCCGCAGCAACCTGATATAACGATCCCGCCGATCAATCCCGAGGATCTTAACCCTCCGGCAGCAGGAGAGTAATTAGGATATAGATAGCTATTATAAAATAAAATCAATAATGAAGGCCGTTGGATGTGATATCCGGCGGCCTTTTTCATTTTGCGAAGGGGTGGGGCGGAGACAAGCGCCCCGCCCTTCGTCGCTACACGATTTTCCCCGCATCGTTCAGGGCTTGGATAAAGGCATCCCATTCAGCTTGGTGCGTTTGAATCCAGCTCTCAGAGGCGCCGGCGGGATAGCCGTCCTGCAAATAGAACTTGTCCTCATACCAGGTGAACGCCAAGCCTTGGTATGAAATGCTGCTGAGCGGACTCACGCACATCGCTTTCAGCAGCAGCTCCTCTCCAAGATAAAAAGGCATCAGGAAACCGTTGGCAATGCCAAACCTGATTACGATGCTCCCATCATGGATGTCTTGCACCGTAAAACCGCTGAAAACAATCTCGCCCGTTGAAAGATTATACGATTGGATATCATCCACCCTAATGGCGCTTATAGTATCATTCGGAGTTATTGGAGCAGGCGGACTGACAGGATCATCAGCCTCCGTTAGCTTGCCCGAATCCGTCAAATAGCGGATGAACTTGTTCCAAGCTGCCGACGGCGCAATGGGGTTCACTCCTCCGTACAGCGGATAGCCATTGAGCAAAAAGAATTTATCAGGCGCAAACTCATCGCCCCGCGATCCAATCAAAACCGGCACATCGTAAGGCCAGCTAATGGGGTACATGAGCAAAATAATGTCAAACAGAAATTCGTCGCCCAGATAAAATTTCAGCATAGAATTGCTCTCAGCGCGCTGAAATAAGTCGTCGAATCGCAGCTCCTTGAAAACAATCCTTCCCGTTTTCCCATTAAACGTATCTATGTCGTCGCCTGTAAAAACTACAAGATCTTCGGCATTCGCCACCTCCGTTTTTGTCATTGTCGTTACAACCCTCAGCTTATCTTTCGACGAAGCCTCCGCGCTTGGGTCGTTGTTGCATGACGACAGGCCAAATATTATTCCTGCCGCAGCGAAAAAAAGCATTACATTCTTGTTCATCTGAAATCTAATTAATAGTGAAGTTAAAAATCAAATCTGTATCCATATTTAATACCGCTCTAAGAGGAAAAGACCCTACTTTGCAACTTATTTTAAGATGTATCGCAGCAATTTCTCTAATAAATGTTAGCACTTAAAAATGTTTCAATATATTTGCCCTTCAAAATAGGTATATATGTTTTATAACAGAAAAAGAAAATGGTGGTTAGTCATCAAAAAGAAAATGTAGATTTATCAGCAAGCTTGACAGAAGTTTGGAGGGTTTTGACCGACAAAGAAAGAGAAATACTACGACGCAGTTCGAAGATCCAATACTTCAAGCGTAACGGTTTGATATACCGCACGGGCGATGAGCCCAAAGACATGATGTGCTTGCTTCGCGGGAAAGTTAAAATATTCAAGGAGGGCGTTGGCGGACGGAATCAAATTATCCGCATGATAAAGCCCATACAATACTTTGGATACAGAGCGTATTTTGCTCAGGAAGATTATCTCACGAACGCTTCGGCATTTGAGGCATCAACAGTTTGCCTCATTCCGCTAAAGATAGTGAGCGAGTTTTTGGTTAACAATCATAACGTCGCGATGTTCTTCATCAAGCAGCTATCAATAGACCTCGGCGTGGCCGACGAACGTACCGTCAACCTCACCCAGAAGCACATCCGCGGACGCTTGGCCGAAGCCCTCTTGTTCCTCAAAGACAGCTACGGATTTGAAACCGATGGCTCAACCATCAGCATCTATCTTGCCCGCGAAGACCTGGCCAACCTCTCCAACATGACCACCTCGAACGCGATACGCACGCTCTCAACCTTCGTTGCCGAAGAAATAATCGCACTCGACGGCAAGAAGATCAGAATACTCAATTTGGAACAACTCAAAAGGGTGAGCCAAAACGGATGAAGGCGCTCGCATTTCTCCGTCCGAAAACATATCTTTGTCCACACATCTCTAATTTTAAAACATGTATAATTTTATGAAGACACGAATTACCCTCATCACCACCCTCATTTGCGGACTGCTGCTCTCTTGCAGCCAACCCAAAAAGGAGACAACCGTCTCCGGACTGAACCCAGCCGATTTCGTATCAATAGTAAACGGCGCTCCCACCGCACTCTTCGTTCTGCACAACGACAACGGAGCAGAAGCTTGCATCACTAACTACGGCGGACGGATAGTTTCGCTCACAGTACCCGACCGCAACGGAAAGCCCGTTGACGTCGTCCTTGGATACGACAGCATCAGAGCATATACCGCCTCGCCGGGGAACTTCGGAGCCCTCATCGGAAGATATGGAAACCGAATTGCCAATGCCCGCTTCTCAATCGACGGAACAGAATACCAGCTGGCTCCCAACAATAACGGACACAGCCTGCACGGAGGCCCGACAGGATATCACGCCCGCGTCTGGACCGCTAAACTGCTCAATCCTTCGACTCTCGAACTCGATTATCTCTCCAAAGACGGCGAAGAAGGATTCCCAGGCAACCTGAACATCAAAGTGACCTATACGCTCACCGCCGACAATGCTTTGGACATCTGCTACGAGGCTACTACCGACAAGCCAACCGTGGTTAATCTCACCAACCATAGCTACTTTAACCTCTCCGGACAAGACGGCTCGCAAATCCTCGACCACCTGATCAGCATCGACGCCGATACCTATACCGAAGTCGATCAAACGCTCATCCCCACCGGCAAGATAGCATCCGTTGAAGGCACTCCTATGGACTTGCGAAACCCGATAGCCGTGGGCGCGCACATCAACGATCCGTTTGAGCAGCTCGTCATAGGCAAAGGATACGACCACAACTGGATTCTAAACGCTGCCGGCGACCTCAGCCGTCCGGTAGCCCGCGTTGTATCCGAGAAAACCGGCATCGTGATGGAAGTATTCACCAGCGAACCTGCCATACAACTCTATGCCGGCAACTCCATGAACCGCAACGGCGAGCAAGGCAAGAAGGGCGTGACATACCCACGGCAAGGAGCCCTCTGTCTCGAAACCCAGCACTACCCCGACAGCCCCAACCAGCCAGCCTTCCCATCCACCATCCTCCTGCCCGGCGAAACCTATCACAGCCGATGCATCTATAAATTCTCAACGATAAAATAACTCAAGCAAGTATATGCAGAAGGGCCATTGAACTGATGTTCGATGGCCCTTTCTATTTGCCGGAGCTGCAAAACAACGGAGCGTGCGACCGTCACCGGCAGCACGCCCCTACATTTTTAATTAACCATTTATTTATGAAATAAAAATTAGACTAGTCTTTTGTTACTTAACAAACGACGCCTTTTTCAGGTAATCGGCGCAGCCTTTCACGCCTTCGAACTGCGAGCCTCCCGAGTAGCCTTCGAGCTCTACGTAGAAGTCTTTGATGCCGTTGGCGTAGGCCGTTTCGTATATTTTCTGGAAGTTCATCATGCCCGATTCGCCCAGCACGGCTATGTCTTTGATGTGCAGCAGGCGGATGCGATTGGGGTACTGCTTCATGTAGGCCACCGGATCTTTCTGTCCCATCACGGTCCAGTAGACGTCGTTCTCGAATACAACCAGATCAGGGTCGGTTGCCTCAAGCATTCCGTCGTATATTATCTTGGCGCCTTCGGGTTGGCGACCGAATCCGCGTCCTGCGGGCAGAGGTTCTGTGCCTCCCGGAACAACGCGGGCAAACTCGCCGCTATGGTTGTGGTATCCGAATTGGAGGCCGGCGGCCTTGGCGATCTTGCCTGCTTCGTTGAAGACCTTGCCCACGAAGGCTACTTCCTCGGTGCTGCGCGTGGAGGGTTGTCCGGGCTGGATGATGTACTTGCATCCTATGGCAGCGTGATGCTCGGCGGCAAGCTTCCAGAAGTCCTT
>JAITHO010000072.1 GCA_031279915.1 Tannerellaceae bacterium | reverse complement strand
TCAGGTTTAAATCGTACTTTTGACATAATAATATTTTTTATGCCCAAAGATACTGATTCTCGGGTTAATAACAAAGTCTGAGCTTGGGAAAGTTCAGACTTTTGGCTATAATAATTGGAGGGGGCTTTTGACACACCCTCCTCTACAATATCATGAGGCTCTTGCGAGGAACGTGGGAACCTGTACATAGATGAGGGAAAAATTCAAGCATAGACCCTGTAATAATGAAAGTCCTGATGCTCTGTACAGGGACAGACCAACCCGTAGTAGTGTTGAAACTCCTGTAATGGGGGTGGAGCGAAGGGGTTCGCTTATTTCGGCGAATGAAATTAAACAACTATTTAAAATTAGGATGATTTAATGAAAGACGGTGTCGCCAAATGAAAAAAAATGGGCTGAGGCAATTATTTTGGGCTAAAAACGATTGGCGGAAGTGGGCTGATACTGATATTTCAGTATTGCGATGCAATCATGGGCCCCGTACTTTTACGGCTGTCGAACTTTTAGCATCTTATAGAAATCATGAGAAGAATCTTTGCAGCAATAATCCTCGCTTTGCTTTTGTCTTTTGGGGCTCTCCATGCTCAAACAATCCGCGGGACGGTTACCGACAAAGCATCCGGTCGTCCGCTTGAATACGCAACCGTTTCGATCAGGGCAACCAATCCTCCTTTGGGAGCAACCACCGATAGCCTCGGACGCTTTTCAATCAGCAACATTCCCGTCGGGAGATACGACATTCAGGCCAGCTTCGTTGGTTACGAATCCGTCATTATAAAGGAAGTTTTATTATCAGTGGCAAAGGAAACGGCGCTCGAGGTGCAATTGCAGGAGCGATCGCAGGAGCTGGGCGGCGTAGAGGTCAGGCCGCAGGTTGACAAGGCTCGTCCGCTCAATTCAATGGCGCTAAGCAGCGCGCGCATGTTCAGCGTGGAAGAAGCTTCGCGATACGCCGGCGGCTTCGACGATCCGGCACGGCTTGCCACTGCCTTCGCCGGCGTAACAAGCGGGCTGCAGTCAAACGGGATCGTTGTGCGCGGCAATGCTCCCAGGTTCCTGCAATGGAGGCTGGAAGACGTCGAGATTCCCAATCCTAATCACTTTGCCGAAACTGCATCCTTTGGCGGCGGAGGAGTGACAGCCGTGAGCAGCCTTCTGCTCGGCAATTCCGACTTCTTCACCGGAGCCTTCCCCGCCGAATACAGCAATGCGCTTTCGGGAGTATTCGACATCAATCTGCGCAACGGCAACAACCGCAAGCGCGAAAGCGCCTTCCAGCTTGGAGCCATAGGCATCGACTTCGCCTCCGAAGGCCCGATAGGCAAGGGCGGCGAAGCTTCCTACATCTTCAACTATCGCTATTCAACCCTCGCCTTCATGTCGGCCATTGCGCCAAAGGTATTGCCCGAGCAGGCATCGCTAATTAAGTATCAGGATTTATCGTTCAAGATGAACTTCCCTACGCGGATAGGAACCTTCTCACTGTGGGGTATATGGCTGGACGATTATTCGGGGCAGAAAGCCAAGCTCGACAGCGCTCAGTGGACGTACATGAACGATAAAGAGCAAACAAGCGTCGACCAATTCATGGGAGCCTTTGGCATCAGCCATCGCATCCGAACCTCCAGCAGATCCTTCCTTAAAACATCGCTGGCCACAACCATTAGCGGACTGGATTTTGCCGCCGACCGACTGAATCCGCACCTCAGCCTCGAACCCCAAAGCCACATAGTCAACACTAACCAGAACTTTGTATTCGCCTCAAGCCTGAATACCAAATTCAGCGCGCGCCACACCAACAAAACCGGCATTCGCCTCACCGGACTGTCATACAATCTCAGGCTGCAGAACTCCGTCCCTGAGCAATCCGGAGCCGCAGGCGAAGCCTTGACGACAATCGTCGACGAATCAGGATTCAGCGCTCTGCTATCAGCCTACTCGCAGTCGGCCTTAGAGCTCACTAGCGCCCTCACCCTCAACCTTGGCCTCAGCGCACAGCTTTTCAGCCTCAACAGCCGATACGCCATCGAACCGCGAGCAGGCCTTCGATGGCGATTCGCAGCAGATCATTCCGCCGGATTATCCTACGGACTGCATAGCCGGCTGGAGATGCTGCACTATTACTTCATCCGCTCCGCCGCCGGAGAATTGCAGAACCGTAAGCTCGACTTCACACGAGCCCATCACCTTGTTTTATCCTACGATTGGAACATCTCGCCCGATTATCATCTGCGCATAGAGCCCTACGTGCAGCATCTGTACAGCGTTCCGGTCATTGCCGGCACCTCCTTCTCCTCCATCAATCTGCAAAACGAATGGTTCATCACCCAGCCGCTTGAGAACAGCGGGCGAGGGCGCAACCTTGGCATCGACTTCACTTTCGAGAAATACATGTCGCGCGGCTACTACGCCATGCTCACCGCCTCGCTTTTCGACTCAAGATACAGCGGCGGCGATGGCATTTGGCGCAATACGCGCTACAACCGCAATTACGTTCTGAACCTGCTTGCCGGACGCGAATGGCTGCTGGGCAAGCGCCGCCGGAACATTCTCAATGCCGGCATACGCCTAACCTACGAGGGAGGCGACCGCCATACCCCAATCAACCTCCCCGCCTCGCAAGCCGCCACAGAGCCGGTTTATCTCGAAAGCCAAGCCTTTTCGCAAAGCTATGCCCCCATTTTCCTCAGCCACATTAGCATTTCGTACAAGATAAACCGCACAAAACTCGCGCACGAGATAGCCCTAAAGATTCTCAACGCAAGCATGTACAAAGAATATCAAGGCGACCAATACAATTTCCGCACCCAGCAAGTCGACGCCATGCGCGACCCCGTCATCGTACCCAACATCAGCTACAAGATAGAATTTTGATGGGGGGCTTAGCCTACGATGATATTAGATCGTTAAGGAATGATTATCCCAGGGCGGTTTCAGATGCATAATAACAGGAAGATTGGAAGATAGTCTTTGAGATTCTTACGAAGCGCTTTCAAGGCTCGTGTTATATGATATTCTACTCCTTTTACGGACAATCCTGTTTGTTCCGAAATAGCTTTTCCCGTCAAACACTCAAATCGACTCATTTCAAATATTGTTCTGGTCACTTTTGGCAAGTCTTGCAAGGTTTGATTCACCTTGCTCATAATCTCCGAAGAAAATATTTCAACCGGATTGCATGCCTCAAGGCCAGCAATACGCAGGGCTAAGTCGCGGTTATAAATATCAATCAGTTCGCCTTCAACGCTTGCTCGAACGGCACAGTGCTTGATGTAGTCCAAGGATTTATTTTTC
>JAITHO010000209.1 GCA_031279915.1 Tannerellaceae bacterium | reverse complement strand
CGGCCCTAACCTGAACTACATGTACTCCAACGACCCCGACAAAGCCGGCATCTTCCCCTCCCATTCGCTATGGAAAAAGCATGAGGGCAACACGCGGCAGCAAGTCTTCGTGGGCTATCTGCTGGGCTTGCAGTATCTCTTTTGATGGCTCCGTAGGATTCCGTGGAGAAAATACCACGTAGTATTTTCCTGCGCAGATCTTCGGAGAAAAAAAGCCACGTAGTATTTTCCTGCGCAGATCTTCGGAGAAAAAAAGCCACGTGGCATTGTCTTGCGCAGAGCTTCGGAGAAAAAAAGCCACGTGGTATTGTCTTGCGCAGAGCTTCGGAGAAAAAAAGCCACGTGGCATTGTCTTGCGCAGATCTTCGGAAGATAAAAGCGATGTCGCAGCGGCTTGCGCAGAGCTTCGGAAGATAAAAGCGATGTCACAGCGGCTTGCGCAGGTCTTCGGGGGAAAAAAGCGATGTTACAGCGGCTTGCGGGGAATCCTTTTGCATTGTTGGTTTCTATCTCAACCTTGTGGACTGAAATTTTAAACTGAAAATGCGTTATGATAGTGACAGTGATTTTTGTGACGGCTATTACTATTTGCGGATTGCTCGCCATATTTTTTTTCTCGCAGGCTGTTCGTACCGATTGACTGCGTCGATTCCACCACCGCCACCACCGTATGGCGTTGTTCAAAAGTTATTTCCGCTCCGCGGCCTTTTGTTTCAAGAAATACTGTGGGAAATTGTCGGTTTAATCGTCCGATTAATCTGACAATGAAAGCGGCTAAACTCGAGTTGCGGATACTTAGAGGCGGATAAGCAGGGAAGTGACGGAAGAGGCTGTATTAGTTATTGATAGTTCTCGTCCTATTTTATGTTGTGAATCTAAAAAAAGTATATATTTTTGCGCAGATTAATCGGACGAATAAAATGAGCCTTATTTATCTCCGGCTAATCATTGATGTATAACCTTTTAATTTAATAGGCCTATGTAAAATCAAATTGAGTTTGCAGTTTTTTTGACACAACGGATCAGTCCGTTTTTGTTTAACCTTTAAAACATTTAATTCAAGAAATCTTATGAGTAAGACAATTTTAAACAAGAAAATTAAGCTATGGAAGAGCTTAGCCCTTGCGGTCGCTTTTCTTCTCTTTGGTACCCATGCAGCCTGGTCGCAGAGCGGCGCGGTGTCGGGTACTGTAACCGATACGAGCGGCGAGCCTCTTATCGGCGTGAATGTTATAATCAAAGGAACGGCTAACGGAGCTATCACCGACATTGACGGGAAATATTCCCTGCAGCAAGTATCTCCGCAGTCGGTTCTTGTATTTTCGTATGTTGGCTATTTGAGCCGTGAAGTAACCGTGGGCAATCAGCGTACAATAAATATTCAATTGAGCGAAGACTCGCAGAGCCTCGAAGAGGTGGTTGTTGTGGGCTACGGAGTGCAGAAGAAAAAGCTGGTAACGGGCGCCACCATACAAGTATCGGGCGAGAACCTCCAGAAGCTCAGCACCACCAACGCCTTCACCGCCCTCCAAAATCAAACGCCAGGCGTAAACATCCTGCAAAACAACGGACAGCCGGGTGCAGGCTACATCATTAATATTCGCGGTATAGGAACGAACGGCAACTCCAAGCCCCTCTACGTTGTCGACGGAGTTCCCAGCGGCGACGATGCTCTCAACCACATGAGCTCGGCCGACATTGAGTCGATCGACATCCTCAAGGATGCAGCATCCTCGGCCATCTACGGAGCACGCGCAGCCAATGGCGTGGTTCTGATAACCACCAAGCAAGGCAAAGCCGGCAAAACCCGCCTGACTTACGATGGATACTATGGGCGGCAGTATCTCTCCAGGAAGCCTGATATGCTTACCGCCAAGGAATACATGCAGATGCAGGATGAAATGAACTTCAATGATAACGTTGCTCCTATAGACTGGCCAAACGTTCTCCCAAGCAAGCTCTACGACGATATAATGAGCGGAGCATGGCAGGGAACCGACTGGGTGGATGCTTTCTACAACGAAGGAGCCGAAACAATGAATCACTCATTTAATCTGACCGGAGGTAACGACGTCTCGAAGTTCTCCATGGGATATTCGTTCACCAAGCAGGATGGTATATTCGGCGAGAATGTGCAGTCGCATTACGACAGGCACACCTTCCGCATCAATTCGGATCATGTGCTACTGAAAGTGCGCGACTTCGAAGCAATCAAGATAGGGCAAACGCTGAACTACACTTATCGCACCAACAACGGCATCTCGCAGGGCAATATCTATTGGAACGCTTTCCACAACGTTCTGGTGGCGAATCCCCTCATGCCGGCCTACGACGCTGAGGGTAACTACTATGATTACTACGACAAGCAAGACGACGGATGGACGTTTGACGGTAACTTCGGGAATCCCATCGCCGCCGTTAATCACAACACTCAAGGCTTGAACAAGTCGAAGAATCATAACCTCAACACCAGCGTATATCTCCAGATTCAGCCGATCAAGAATCTTATATTCAAATCGCAATTCGGATACAGGATGAGCTCATCGTCATACCGCGACCAAAATCAAAAGATTCGCCTCTCCAATAACATGAACACCACAACGGAGAGCATCGGCCAGAGCCAGAGCGTCGGCTACAACTGGACGTTGGACAATACCCTTACGTACAGTCTCCGCATCAACGAACACAGCGCCGACATTCAGCTCGGACAAGCTGCCGAGAAATGGGGATACGGCGAAAGTGTTGGTTCCGGAGGTCAGAACAACATCTTCGACCTCGGATGGGACTACGCATGGGTTAACAACACCAAGCCGACGCAGCTCAGCGAACGAAGCGCAAGCGGCTCTCCATGGGGAATCGGCGGACTTGCCTCCTTCTGGGGACGTATCAATTACAACTACAAGGAAACCTACATGGCTACCATCATTATGCGTACCGACGGCTCCTCAAACTTTGCCCGCGGACATCGCTGGGGAACATTCCCCTCTGTATCGGCAGGATGGGTCGTTAGCAACGAAGGTTTCATGGACGGATTGAAAGGCAAGCTCGACTTCCTGAAACTGCGCGCCAACTGGGGGCAGAATGGTAACCAAAGCATTGGCGGATTCCAGTATCTAACCCGATATGAGTTCCCAGCCCTTGCGGTTTATTACTTTGGAGATAAAAAGAACGTACAGTCTACGGGAGCCGTGGCCGGCGTTCTGAAGAATCCCGACGTAACATGGGAAACCTCCGAGCAGATCGACCTCGGATTCGATGCCCGCTTCCTCAACAGCCGCCTCGGAGTAACCTTCGATTACTACATCAAGACGACTAAAGACTGGCTCCTCACCGCGCCTATCAGCGCAACATGGGGATTCAGCGCTCCCTCGGTTAACGGTGGAGCCGTGCAGAACAAGGGCGTGGAGCTGGCCTTCACATGGAACGATCGCCTGAACAAAGACTTTGACTACGGAATCAATCTCAACGGAAGCTACAACAAGAACGAGGTTACGGAAATCGCCAACACCGAAGGAATCATCCACGGCAGCGGCGACGTTCTTAGCCAGGGAACAAGCGAGTTCGTGCGCCTGCAAGTTGGATACCCCATGGGATTCTTCTACGGATACAAGGCCGACGGCATATTCCAGAACTGGAACGAGGTTAACGCCTACACTAAAGACGGCAACCCCATCATCCCTGGAGCACAGCCCGGCGATATCCGTTTCAGAGACATCAACGAAGACGGCAAAATCGACGAGGAAGACAAAACAATGATAGGATGCGGATGGCCTAAATACAAAGCAGGCTTCACCGTCAACCTCGGATACAAAGGCTTCGACTTCATGATTACCGCATCAGGAGCTTTCGGAATGCAGATAGCCAAATCGTACCGCCGATTTGTCGACGCACGATACGAAAACTTCTCAACCGATTGGTTCGGACGATGGACAGGAGAAGGCACATCCGACAAATGGCCCCGACTGACAACCGGTACGCATATCAACTATCAGAACGTATCCGATATTTTCATAGAGAAGGGCGACTACGTGAAGATTCAGAACATCACCCTGGGATACGACTTCAAGAAACTCCTGCCTAAGATGCCGCTCGGACAGGCCAGAGTTTACGTCACAGCTCAAAACATGTTCACCTTCACCGGATACTCAGGAATGGATCCCGAAGTAGGCTTTGGCGACGGTCAAAGCTGGGTGACGGGTATAGACCTGGGAGCTTATCCCGCTTCAAAAACCTACCTCGTAGGCGTTAATTTATCCTTTTAATATGCAGACAATATGAAGAAGTTAATCTATTTAATAGCATTCATCCTCCCTCTGCTCACAAGCTGCGAGGACTTTCTGGATGCGACAAGCTATACTAGCAAGAACTCCGAAACATTCCCCAAAACAGAAGAAGACGCCGCACAGATGCTCACAGGCGTTTACGCCGTGCTCAACACATCGCTGGCCGGCTCGCCAATGTCTACCTATATAATGGTTGCCGAGCTGGCGTCCGACGACCGATTCGGAGGAGGAGGAGCTAACGACAAAGGCATGCAGGCTTATGGACATCTGCTCTACGCTGACCGCAACCAATTCTCCACGCTCTGGTCGCAAAGCTATCGCGGAATATCGCGAGCCAATGCAGCCATTGCAGCCCTCGACGCTATGGATGAAGGCGAAGCAAAAGCGCAGAAAATGGGAGAAGCCAAATTCCTCAGGGCATACTTCTACTTCGACCTGGTTCAAACCCTCGGCGACGTGCCGCTGATGAAAGCGGCTCCGGAGAACGTGCAGGAAGCCAAAACATCGCCTCCCCAAGCAACACAGGAAGAGATATTCACACAAATAGGCTCCGACCTGTGGGATGCATATTCCACCATGCCGACCGTAAGATGGAACGCCGTCACTTCAGGAACCATCACCAAATGGGCCGCCGCCGGACTCCTGGCTCGCGTATTCCTGTTCTACACCGGATTCTATCAAAAGGAGGCCATGCCTATAGAAGGCGGACAGGTAACAGCACAGCAAGTGGCCGCTGCCCTGAAAGACTGTATCGATAATTCCGGACACTCGCTCGTGAACGACTATCGCTCCCTCTGGGGGTATACAAACAGCGTTACCAAGCCCAACTATCCTTATGCCAAAGAGGCTCCTACATGGGTGATGGACGGCGCAAACCCGGAGCACGTATTCGTCGTGAAATGCACCAACCTCGTCACCTGGGATACCCGTCACTACTCAAATCAGTTTGCCCTCTACTTCGGCATACGTAACGAAGGAAGCAACCGATACCAAAGCACCTTCCCATTCGGACAAGGATGGGGAGCCGGCCCAGTCAACTCCAAGCTATGGGACGAATGGAAAAACGACGAGCCCGACGACATCCGACGCACTGCTTCTATCTTTAACGTTGAAGACGAAGCCACCGGCGACTACCTCTGGGGAGCCGATTC
>JAITHO010000205.1 GCA_031279915.1 Tannerellaceae bacterium | reverse complement strand
ACAGGGAATTCAATCGGGTGTCGCCAAAAAATCTGGTGACGACAGGGAATTCAATCGGGTGTCGCCAAAAAATCTGGTGACGACAGGGAATTCAATCGGGTGTCTCCAAAAAATCTGGTGGCGGCAGGGAATTCAATTGGGTGTCTCCAAAAAATCTGGTGACGATAGTCGGATCATCCGACTATCTCCAAAAAAATGAAATGGGCAAATCCTGATGATCAGGACTCCGCTCGCGCCTATATCTGCATTTCGCAAAGCATCTCATAGCCTCAATAAACAGAAATGTCCGCAGGAGCTTGTGGCTTCGCTGCAGACATTCGCTTTGGGCAGAGAGGCTATCTCTATTTATACCATGAGGCGTACATGTAGTAGTTGTGCGCTATCTTCTGGTTGATTTCTTTAGCCTGCTGCGGATCTACGTTTTTGATGAATTTGGCGGGTACTCCGGCGTATATGCTTCCCGGCTCAACTATTGTGTTGCTGAGCACTACGGATCCTGCCGCAATGATCGCTCCTTCGCCTATTACGGCGTGATCAAGAACTACGGAGCCCATTCCGATGAGGGCTCCTTCGCATATCCGTGCGCCGTGGATGGTAACGTTGTGCCCTATGGATACGTTGTCGGCTATTTCGATAGTGGACTTTTCGTATAGGGTATGCAGTACAGAGCCGTCTTGTATGTTAACGCCCTTTCCTATGCGTATGGAATTGACGTCGCCCCTGATTACGGTTGCGAACCAAATGCTGCACTGCTCGCCAATGATGACGTCGCCAATGATGACTGCGTTGTCGGCCAGGTACGTGTCATTGCCTATTATCGGCTCAAATCCCCTTACTGATTTAATTATTGCCATGCTTATGCGCTTGTATGGTTTGGGTCTTGTTGCTTAGCCAGCTTTGCTCGTTGGGGCTGAGATGTGGGGCGAGCTGCCGGTATACGTTTTGGTGATAACTGTCGATCCAGGCGATTTCGTCGGCAGTGAGCATGGGGAGATGCAGTAACTGGGTGTCGATGTGGCAAAGCGTAAGGGTTTCGAAGGTGAGGAATGAGCCGTACTCTGTTGTTCTGTCGCGTGTGATTAGGATCAGATTCTCTGTACGAATGCCGTATTGCTTGTCGCGGTACATGGCGGGCTCGTTGCTGAGAATCATGCCTGCTTGCAGGGTAACGGGGTTCTCTTCCATTCGGATGCTTTGCGGCCCTTCGTGAACGTTGAGGCAGTGACCAACGCCGTGCCCTGTTCCGTGCAGATAGTTGATTCCTGCGTCCCAAAGGAATTTTCGCGCAAGGATATCGAGCTGCGATCCTCGCGTACCCTCAGGGAAGCGGCATGTTGCAAGAGCTATGTGTCCTTTGAGTACTCGTGTGAAGTCTTGCTGCATCTCTATGGAAGGCGCGCCAAGGGCAATAGTTCGGGTGATGTCTGTTGTGCCGTCCTGGTATTGCGCTCCGGAATCTATGAGCAGGATGCCTTTGGGGAGAATGGCTATGTTGGTTCTATGAGTGGCGTGATAGTGTACGATGGCTCCATGATGTGCGTAGCCGCAGATTGTAGGGAAGCTGTCGTACATGTATTGCGGCTGTTGCGCCCGAAATCCGGCAAGTTGTTCGGCAACGGATATTTCCGTGAGCGCCTGTCCGGAGCAAAGAGCCTCCTCAAGCCAGATGTAGAATTTGGTAAGCGCAATGCCGTCGCGTATGAGCGCCTTTCTGAAGCCTTCGATTTCAACGTCGTTCTTAATGCTCTTTAATTTGTTCGCAGGGGTGATGGAGTCCACAACGTAGCAATGCGGAGGGATGGCATTGAAGAGAGCCACGTTGGTTTTCTGCTTGTCGAGCAGGAGGCTTGTCCCCGCAGGAAGGTTGCGCAGATGCTCTTCGACCCGCCCGTACGGCTGGATGCTGATCCCTTCGAGAGCAAGCGAATCTGCTATGCCGTCCGACACTTTCCGCCGATCAACGAAGAGTATGCTCTGCTCCTCCGAGATATAGGCGTAGCAGAGGGCGACGGGGTTATAATCAACGTCGGAGCCGCGGATGTTGAACGTCCATGCAATCTCGTCGAGCGCGCAGAGCAGCATTGCCTGCGAGCCTGCTCCATGAAGGATGCTGAGTATGCGTGTTATCTTGGCGGCAGCAGATAATCCGGCGCATTCAGCGGGCATGAGTGATATGGGTTGGCTGGGCGGCTCAGGGCGGTCGATCCACATTTGCCCGACCAGGTCGTGGCTTGTATCGAGGAGGATCCCTTTGCGAGCGAGCGTGTCTTGGAGGGCTTGCGCAGCGGCGGCAGAGTAGCTTTGTCCGTCGAGCCCAACCGTATCTCCTGCCTTGAGGTTGCTTAGAAGGAAGTCTTCGATGCTGGGCATGCCCGACGTCCCTTGCTTGATGAGGCCGATGCTCGTGAGCCGGAGCTCTTCTTCGGCTTGGAGGAAGTACCTCGAATCTGTCCACAAGTAGGCAGCCTCGGCGAGAACGACCATCGTTCCGGCAGAGCCTGTAAATCCCGATAGCCATTGCCTGGCTTCCCATCTTTTGGGTACATACTCACTGATATGCGGATCGGAACTTGGAATTACGTAAGCTTTCGCCCCATGTTCGGCCATTAAGGCGCGGAGGGCTGCGAGTTTTTCTTTATCTGATTTATACATGTTTATGTTGGTGATTTAATGTGCGGGCAAAGGTAAGGCTTTATAGCAGCTCTGCGAGCTCAAGCCATCGGATGCTCTTGAGGTCTATTTCGTCGATGAGTACAGCTATGCGTTGGGAGTGGGCGATGAGATCGGAGGGCGAGAGCGTTCCGCTATTAAGGAGGCTTTCAAGATGAGCTTTCTCGGCTTCGAGCAGAGGAATCTGCGCATCAAGCTCCTTATATTCATATTGCTCCTTGAAGCTGAGTTTGCGCTTGGCTGCAATGTTTTTCGGCTGACGTTCGGCTGTGGCCCCGGCTTTGTCTTTAGGGCTGATGCGATTGGAGGCGGATTGCAATTGTTCTTGTTCTTGCTCTTTTTTCCATTGGCGATATTGGCTGTAATTGCCTGGAAAGTCTTGTATGATCCCCTGCCCGTGGAAGACGAGGATGTGGTCAACTACCTTGTCGGTAAAGTACCGGTCGTGCGATACCACGATCAAGCATCCGCGGAAGGCCGCCAGATAATCTTCCAAGATGTTGAGCGTAACGATATCGAGGTCGTTGGTCGGTTCGTCGAGCACAAGGAAGTTGGGGTTACGCATCAAAACGGTGCATAGATATAGCCTGCGCTTCTCCCCTCCGCTAAGGCGGAATACGTAGTCGTACTGCCGCTCCGGAGGAAATAGAAAGTGATTAAGGAATTGCGACGCGGATATGCTGGCTCCGTTGAGATTGACGTACTCGGCAATGTTGCGAATTAGGTCGATGACCTTGATTTGTTCGTCGAAGGCAATACCGTCCTGGCTGTAATATCCGAAGCGGATTGTTTCTCCGACATCAAAGTGTCCGCTGTCGGGCATTACTTCGCCGAGCAGCATTTTGATGAAGGTCGATTTGCCGGTACCATTGTTGCCTACTATTCCCAGCTTTTCGTACCGAGCGAAAGTGTAGTCAAACCGGTCGGTGATGACAGTGTCGTTAAATCGCTTGGAGATTTGCTGAGCGCTGAAGATTTTGTTGCCTATGTATGCTGCTGAAGATTCGATGCGGATGGCCGTTCTATCCTCGTTCCGCTGCGCCTTGGTCTCAAGTTCGTAAAATGAATCAATGCGCGCTTTGGCTTTAGTTGCACGGGCCTGCGGCTGGCGGCGCATCCATTCGAGTTCTTTACGGAGGAGATTAGCCGCCCGCTCGGTTTCGGCATTCTGCGCATCGCATCGTTCGCGTCGCTTCTCGAGGAAGTATGCATAGTTTCCCCTATACATATATATATACTGGCGATCGAGTTCCATGATTTGGTTGCAAACTCGGTCGAGGAAATATCTGTCGTGCGTAACGATGAGCAGGCTGATGCTTTGTCGTGCGAGATAAGCTTCGAGCCATTCTATCATTTCTATGTCGAGATGATTGGTAGGTTCGTCGAGGATGATGAGCTCCGGATCGGCAACGAGCGTTTGTGCAAGAGCAATACGTTTGCGCAAGCCTCCGGAGAGCTCGTCAACCTTTTGCTCGATGTTGACAACCTTCAGCTTGCTGAGGATCTGGCGGGCGCTAAGTTCATGCTCGGCAGGCGCGTTCATTGCCTCCCAAACGCTGATGCCCTCAGCAAAGCGCGGTTCTTGCTCCAAGTATCCAACGCGCAGATCGTTGCGGAACACAACGGATCCCTGCTCGTAATCTTCCTTGCCGGCAATGATGTTAAGCAAGGTCGTTTTGCCGGAGCCATTGGAAGCAATCAAACCGATCTTGTCGCCTTGAGCTATGCCGAAGGTGATGTTCTCAAAGAGCGTAAGGCTTCCGAAGCGCTTTGTCAAGCCGGTGATCTGGAGGAAACTTATCATGCGATGAGGCTATGTATTTGTCGTTTTGTCGGCCATTCTAAGTCCAAAAACCGACTGCTCCACTTTGTGGAAAGCTTGCCCCACTCACTTGCTGGAGCTTTCCACTTTGTGGACAGCTTGCCCCACTCACCCGCTGGAGCTTTCCACTTTGTGGACGGCTTGCCCGACTCACTCGCTGGAGCTTTCCACTGTGTGGACGGCTTGCCCGACTCACTCGTTGGAGCTTTCCACTTTGTGGAAAGCTTGCCCGACTCACTCGCTGGAGCTTTCCACTTTGTGGACGGCCTGCCGAACCTTGTCAGCGAGGCTACCAACCGAGGAGCATCATCCCCACAGAAAGATACTTTAATCGACATTGCTATCCTTAAAGATGAATTCCTATTTTCCATCCTCAATCCTACAATTGGAGGGATACTGCAAGTTGGCCGAGCTCTTGAGATATACCTCAACGGCGCCTACTTTCAGCCTGGCTCGCACGCGAACGGGGATATGGTTCCGGTCGTCGCCAACCCATACTTCGGCGGCCTCCTTGCTTTGTGCGAAGGCCGAATCGTATACGTCGATATAGAAATGGTGAGCGTTATACTTGGCCGATTCGTTGGTCTTGACGGTTTCGAGGCCTGCATATCTGAAGCGGGCATTGACAAATTCTTTGCCGACGGGCACCAGGAAGGGGAACTCGGCTCCGGAGCGAAGGCCGTCCCAATCAATTGCGCGCAAATACATGACGGCGCCGAGCATATCGTAGGCGCAGGCATCGGTCGTGAGAGTGGTGTCGATGCGAACGGCTGTGCGGGTGCGGCGATAGGATCGGATGGAGGTTTTGGAGCCGATGCGGCTGAAGCTTAGTTCGTCGAGGAGGTAGAAGCCTCCTTCGTCGGTATGCTTCGAGGCGAAAAGTATGCGGCTGGAGGGCGAAAAATATACAGTGAGGGTATCCCTCATCTTGTAAAAAGTTTCGAGCATGCCTGCGGAGTGGAAGAGCAGATGGTATCGCCAGGCGTTCTGCGATTGCCAGGCAGTGTCGCTCATCTCGAAGGAGGCCGATCCGGCTTTCGAGAATATCAGTCCCCACTTGTAGTATATATCGTAGTTGATACGTTCGCCGTGATGAAAGCGGCTGGAGTTCCACTCGCATGTTTGCCCCTTTATGCTTGCCGACAAGCAGAGGCAAACGATTAGGGCGAGAAGCTTAGAATTGCAGATTCCGTCCCAGAGGGTTGGATGAGCTGCCTGATGATTGACGACGGCTTTCATTTCTATAATCTCTAACATTTTTAGTAGTTTCCTTAGGTTTGTTTTTGGTGATCTCTATGGGTTTCTGGCGGATTAATGGGAGGGCGTTCAGGTTCCAGCTCTCTTCTATCTCCCAGTTCTGCTTTATTTCGAGGATCTTTTGATAGTAGTACACCATTTCGGGCTGCTTTAGCTCGGCATAGTTGCCGGTATCCCAGGTGAAGTTATCGTTTGCGTCGACGATGAGCCTCAGCCCGTATTTTCCCGGACTGATATCCATGAAGAGCAAACCGCCGTCTGATACTCTGGCTTTGCGAACGGCTTTGTCGCCGCTGTCGAGCAGCTCGCCGAAGGCAGGAATACTATCGGGCAAGCCTTCGATGTTGACGTAGAGATGTCCATACTGATCGCGCGCTTTGATGCCGAAGCTTAGGCTGGCGAGGTTATTGCTCTTGCCGTAAATGCTGCTCACGACGGCGGAATCAACCTCCAGCCGGTAGTTCTCCTGGTACATCCATTGGCGGAGGATAAAATAGTTGAGCGGATTGGCGGTATCGGGGAAGAAGTCGAAATCCGCAGCCTTCCATAGCGTATCCTCTTTCAGTTCCAGCCGAAACATCTCTTTGGCAATCTCCCTCACAGGCTCATCAAAGGATACGGCAACAGTGTCGTAGCGGTTTTGCACCGTCTTGACCGTCATTTGCAGGAAAGAGGGAGGCTCCGGTTCGTCGGTCTCTCGTCGGCGTCGGGGCTCGTTGCGCGGTCGGGCTCGCATGCTCAGGGAGATAGTATCGGTTTTGGGGCGGAGGATGTTTAGCGAATCGCTGGCCGGATAAGTTATTGCCATCTGCAACGTATCCTGTTGCCAAACCATAGAATCAATTATCCAGTAATTTATCGACTTCCCCTCGTCGGCAGGCTGAGGAATATACCAAGCTTCATTCTCGACCGTGAAATTGAGGGGCTCCGGAACGATGAGGCTGTCCAGCGGAGCGTTGAAGCGGAGGGTGAAGCGATTCTCCTGCGTGCGCTCGTGGCGCAAGGCGTATTGCCGCTCGAACTTCTCCTTAAACAATCGCAGGACAATATTGTCGGGGAGAAAGCGAGTGTAGGGCACAGTGCGGATGGTATCAATCGTCAGCGAATCCTTCCACGTGGTATCTTGCCTGGAAGTATATTCAAAGCTGGGAATGATGATAGAATCGCCGAAGGCTATCTCCTCGCCGGGTTGGTCAAAACGATAGTCGCGGTTCTTATCATTGAGGGCAAAGATGCGATAGGAGCCCGGAGCAATGTTGCGAATCACGAATCGCCCGCGATCGTTCGTCTTCGAAGTCCGCAGAAAAGCATCCTTCACGAAGGCCGTATCCTCCAGATTGCTGTGGAGCCCAATGATGATACCAGGCATCGGCTCCAGGTTTTCGGCATTAAGCAAATGTCCTGACACTTCAAGCGAATCGAGGATTTCGCCCGTGGAGAAAGCGAAGGTGAAGTTCTCCAGAACATTTTTCTCGTTGTTATCGCCAATGGAGTTAGTGAAGTCGATAGTATAGGTAGTGTTGCTCTTCAGCGTGTCCTTGAACTCAACAACCGCCTTGCGCCCTTCGGCCATTATTACGGGGAGCA
>JAITHO010000184.1 GCA_031279915.1 Tannerellaceae bacterium | reverse complement strand
CAATCGGGTGTCGCCAAAAAATCTGGTGACGGCAGGGGATTCAATCGGGTGTCGCCAAAAAATCTGGTGACGGCAGGGGATTCAATCGGGTGTCGCCAAAAAATCTGGTGGCGGCAGGGAATTCAATTGGGTCTCTCCAAAAAATCTGGTGACGACAGGGAATTCAATTGGGTCTCTCCAAAAAATCTGGTGGCGGCAGTCGGATCATCCGGGTATCCCCAAAAAATTTAAATGGACAAATCCTGATGATTCGATGCTCTGCTTGCGCCCCCGATTTGTGCTTGGCCTGGCGTTAGATACTATATAGATGAAAAAAAAGCCCTCCGGAAGTTATCCGCAAGGGCTTATTTTTTTGCTCTCTGTTATATTGCTATCAGTTCTTTTTCCCTCCAAATGCAAAGGTTACGGGTATGTATGAGGGGGAGGTTACCGGAACGGTGCCTATCATGAAGGTGGGCTTGATGCGGAAGGTTACGTTGGATGCCTTGTCGCCTATGCCTATGAAGTTGCGTACGATGCTTACCACGGCGTCTTTGCTTTCGCCGCGGAGGAGTTCGGCTATGTCGAAGCCTATGTCGAGCGGCATAGCTTGGCTCGCTCCGCCGGGTATGTTGAGGGAGCGGTCGATAGTGCCGTTGGTGAAGTCGACGTTGTCTATGCTCAGGATGTATTGCAGGCCGTGGAGCATGGCGGCGCTTTGGTTGGGATTCTCAACGTCGAGGTTGAGGGTGAATTTGAGGGGAACGCTCTTGGCCGTTCCGCTCAGGATGCCGGTGATGCTGGGCAGCCACGAGAGCGATACGCCTTTAGATACGTCCATGCCTGAGATATTGAGGTTGGATAGCGATCGGTAGGAGTAATTGCATTGGGTCATGTTATAGGCCCCGCCCATTTGTTTCATTACGTCGCAGCTTGCGGTAGCTAAAAGGAGGCTGATGCTGCACAGCCAGAGGATTGCTTTGTTCTTCATCGTGATTATTCTTTTTGTTTGTGGGTTGAATTTAAATCGGATTGCTCTCTGTGGAATGTTGTGGCCGAAGCTTGTGCTTTGGGCATGATGAGCATGTCTTGCACAACGACGTGGTCGGGAGTAGTGATGGCATGGAGGATGGCCTCGGCTATGTCGTCGGCTGTTAGCGGGCTGATGCCTTCGTATACCCGATCGGCCCGGAGGCGATCGCCTTTGAAGCGGATGATGGAGAATTCGGTTTCGACGGCTCCGGGGCATATCTGTGTCACTTTGACGCCATAGTCGGTCATTTCGAGGCGCATCGCCTGGGTGAGTGCGGCTACGGCGTGCTTGGTGGCGCAGTATACTCCTCCGTTGGCGTATACTTCGCGTCCGGCTATGGATCCGAGGTTGATGATGTGTCCGGAGCGTCGGGCTATCATTCCGGGAGCTATGCATCGGGTTACGTAGAGGAGGCCCTTGATGTTGGTGTCTATCATCCGCTCCCAGTCGTCGATCAGTCCCTCGTGCATGGGCGAGAGGCCTACGGCCAGGCCGGCGTTGTTCACCAGCACGTCAACCTCTTGCCATCCCTCGGGGAGGCGCCCCAGATGCTTCTCCACTTCGTCGAACAGGCGAACGTCGAAGCAGAGGCTGAGCGTTTCGGCTTCAAATTCTTTGCGGAGCTCTTGCTGGAGTTCCGACAGGAGCTTGTTGCGCCGTCCGGTAAGGATCAGCCGGAAGCCTTCGCGTGCGAGGCGGATGGCGGTGGCTCGGCCTATGCCCGCCGTAGCGCCTGTTATCAATACTGTTCTCTTCATAATCTTATCGAGTTTATTTTAAATCCGGTTCTTTCTTCCGAAAGGGCGAGGCGTATCACGATCTTGCCGCTGTACGGAGCTGTATATGATACTTCAAAAATGTTTGCCTGCCCGTGAACTTTGCCGACCGACAGCGAGCGGAGCCATGCCGCATTGCAGTCCTGAGCGTCGACAAAAGGATCGTAATCCAAGTCGGCTGCTTCAAGTTCGCGAAGGCAGTTCTTCGTGCAATATCTGTGGAGGAGGGCTTGGCGATCGTTTGCGGAGAAGGATGTTTCGCAGAGGCTGAAGTAGGCCCTGTAAAATTCGTTCAGCATATTTATTGCCTGCTCGTCGCGCGACTGGGCTTTGCAGTCGGCGAACAGAACGGCCAGCAGCAGCACAAAAAGTTTCGTTTTCATTTGGAATTTATGCCCTCGCTTATTCAGTCCTTGCTCCCGACCTTATTTCTTCCCTCCGAGTATTCCGCCGAGCAGTCCGCGAACGATTTGCCGGCCTACCTGATTGCCGATGTTTCGGGTTACGCTGCGGGAGGTTTGCTTGGCCACTTCGCCGAGCATGTCGCCCAGAAATCCTCCGCCGGCTTTTGCAGCTCGTTGGCTTGTGGAGGTCGATCGACTTCTGGAGGCTGCGGTTGCGTTTCGGGCAGCTTCGCGCTCTTGCCTTTCGCGCTCTTTTGCGAGTTCCTTCTGTTGCTTCTCAAATTCCTTCCGACGCTGTTCGGCATCGGCTTCTCGCTGGCGTTGTTCTGACTGTCCGCGCAGGACTTCGTAGGCTGATTCGCGGTCGATCTCCTTGTCGTACTTCCCGTAGACCGGCGAGCTTCGGATGATTTGAGAGCGCTCGCTGTCGGATATCGCTCCAATCTGTCCTTGCGGAGGGAGAATCACGGCGCGCTCCACGGGATAGGGCCGTCCCTTTTCGTCGAGGAACGACACTAATGCTTCGCCTACGCCCAGCTCGGTGATGACTTTCTCGACATTAACGTTGGGGTTGACGCAGAAGGTTTGCGCTGCGGTTTTCACTGCCTTCTGATCGCGCGGAGTGAATGCGCGCAGGGCATGCTGCACCCGATTACCGAGCTGGCCGAGTACGGTGTCGGGCACGTCGATCGGGTTCTGGGTAACGAAATACACTCCAACGCCTTTTGATCGTATCAACCTCACCACTTGCTCGATTTTCTCCAGCAAAGCCTTAGGAGCTTCGTTGAACAGCAGATGGGCCTCGTCGAAGAAGAACACCAGCTTAGGCCGTGGCAAATCGCCCACTTCCGGCAGCTCCTCGAAGAGCTCCGACAGCAGCCAGAGCAGAAGCGTTGAGTAGATGCGCGGCGACTGCATCAGCTTGTCGGCCGTGAGGATGTTCAGCATACCCTTTCCGCTGTAATCCCGTTGCAGCAGCTCGTTGATTTGGAAGGCCGGCTCGCCGAAGAACTTATCTCCGCCTTGCTCCTCCAGTTGCAGCAGCATGCGCTGGATGCTCCCAATCGTTGCCGGAGAGATATTGCCATAGCTAGTGATGAATTGCGAGCGATTCTCTCCCACGAAAGCAATCATTTCACGAAGGTCTTTCATATCAATCAAAAGCAAACCATTGTCATCGGCAATTCTGAATATCAGCGAGAGCACGCCGCTTTGCGTATCATTCAGGCTCATCAGCCGCGAAAGGAGCAGCGGCCCCATCTGGCTGATGGTGGTGCGAAACGGATGCCCCTGATTTCCGTATACATCCCAAAAGCATACCGGAAATTCCTGGTATTTGAAGCCTGAGCTTTCGAGCCCAAGCTCGGCCAGCCGCTCGCTTACTTTGCGACTGCTGCCTCCTATGCGCGAAACGCCCGACAGGTCGCCTTTAATATCGGTCATAAAAACAGGTATCCCAAGCTGGCTGAAGGTTTCGGCCATGTTCTGCAATGTCACGGTTTTGCCCGTACCTGTGGCTCCGGCTATAAGGCCGTGTCGGTTGATCATTTGCGGCAGGATATGCAAGGATTTCTCTCCCGCTTGCGCAATGTACGCTTGATTGTCGTTGTCTTTCATTTTCTTATATAGTTTAATTTACGGTATGTTAATCTGATTCGAATCTTTTGGTTGGGGAGAGAGATGTTAGCTGCGATCGTTGTTCGCTTCTGAGGATAGCCTTTGGGAGAGCTTGAGGAGCATTTCGGAGGTCATGGCTTCGAGGTCGAAGGATGGCTGCCAATCCCACTCCTCGCGTGCGCATGTGTCGTCGAGGGAATTTGGCCAGGAATCGGCTATTGCTTGCCGGAGGGGATCAACTTCGTAGCTCATACTGAACCCTGGGATATGTTTCCGTATAGAGGCGCAGATGATTTCAGGATCGCAGCTCATCGCCGTAACGTTAAAGGCATTTCGATGCTGCAAGCGCGACGGATCGGCCTCCATCAACCGGATAGCCGCACTGATAGCGTCGGGCATGTACATCATATCCATGAAGGTGCCGGCGGCGATGGGGCACACGAACTGCTCGCCGCGCACTGCCGAGTAGTATATATCCACCGCATAATCCGTAGTGCCGCCCCCTGGAGGCGCTATGTGCGAGATAAGCCCGGGGAAGCGAACCGACCGCGTATCGACTCCGAACCGGATATAATAATAGTCGCTAAGCAACTCGCCGCCTACCTTGGTCACGCCATACATGGTGCGTGGATTCCGTATCGTATCCTGCGGAGTTTTGTCTTTAGGAGTATTATTGCCGAACACGCCTATGGAGCTTGGAGTGAAGACGGCGCATCCCAGCGTGCGAGCTACCTCCAAGACATTGAACAGCCCATCCATCCCGATTTTCCACGCAAGCTGAGGCTTGATCTCGGCCGTGGCCGATAGCAGCGCGGCTAGATTATACACAGTGTCGATTTCATAGCGTCGCACAGCGTCGGCTATCTGGCGTTCTTCGGTTATATCAACAATAGCCGCCGGACCCGATTCGAGCAGTTCGCCTTTGGGCTCGGCTCCGGGAATGTATCCTGCCACAACGTTGCCTGTGTAAAGGCGGCGAAGTTCCAGCGTGAGTTCCGTTCCTATCTGTCCGGTGGAGCCTATAACTAAAATATTTTTCATATCGAAGAGATTTTTTTGTGTGTGATCTATTTTGTTCGCGTGGCAAATATAAGTATTAAGCCTATATCTGGCTAATCGCCCCGCTCTTTGCCGGCTTCAAACGCATTTACTTCATCGCTCGCATAGCCTCCGACCTCTCATCTCAAGCTGATTTAAGCCAAATGCAAGCTCTGAACCTCGGCCTAAAATCCTGGCGGAACAATGCTCTCATCAAGCCCCTTCCCCCATTTCTGCCGGCAGCATCTCTCATCTGCTTTAGCCTGCAACGAACCGGATGGCCTCGCCCCAGCAGTTACTCCGGCTGCGCATCCAAAAAGCAAGCCTTTGCAAAATGCCGAAAGCTTGCGAAAAATTCATCCGTTAAAAAGTGTCATAAAGATTCCTTGCGGAAAATTGATCCGTTAAAAAGTGTCATAAAGATTCCTTGCGGAAAAAAATTTCAGCCCAACGCACTGTTGCGAAAGCTTGCAAAAAATCGGTTCATTAAAAAGTATTAATAGTTTTCTCTGCGGAAAAAAATTTCGGCCCAACGCACCGTTGCGAAAGCTTGCGAAAAATCGGTTCGACAAAAAACGCTAATGCGAATGGCTGCCGGAGGATGATTCGAGGCTTCAACGCGGAGCTTCGGGCCAAAGCATTGTAATTGGCGGAAAATGAGTAGCCCGACGGCCTGATTTCCATCTCCGCACCTCAACGCACAAAGCAAAGCTGCTGAAAAAACCAAGCGCCTGCCATCTCATCGCCCCATCGTTATCCGCCAATTTAGCCCGCGGCGCATCTATATATCTTTTGCCCCATCTACCCTGACTGAGCCAATCGGCAAAGTATTTTGAACCACACGGAAAAACTTTGTATTCGCCCATTGTTATATCTTTACGGCTTGAAAATGCGAACAGTATTGACGAGAATCCCTTATATGAGTATTAATCACCCCTTTAAAATCTTTTTTTGCATTATGAAAACGAATTGCTTTGTAGCGATCGCTACGTTCTTTATCCTCTCTTTTCAAACCATTATTGCTCAGGATTGGCCTCAATACTTTGGCCCGAACCGCGACAGCAAGTCGCCTCAGAAAGCTTTGCTGCGAACTTGGGGCGAGAAGGGCCCTGAGGTGTTGTGGACAGTAGGCGTCGGAATTGGATACGGCGGGCCTGTGGTGAAAGATGGTCGGGTTTATTTTCTTGACCGCAACGACGAGTCGGGCGATGTGATGCGCTGCTTCAGCCTCCAAACAGGCGAGGAGCTATGGAAATTTGGATACGCAGCCCCCGGCGTTCTGCCTTTTCCGGGCTCAAGAAGCGTGCCGATAGTGGATGACAATCACGTGTATTCCTGCGGTCCGAATGGAGATTTGTACTGTATAGACCTCAAAACGCATCAGCCGGTTTGGAAGCATAATGTCTGGACGGATTTCGGCGGCGGGAAGCTTCCTATGTGGGGCATATCGCAGTGCCCGTTCATTTACGACAGGCTGCTGATTGTTGCCTCTCAGGCTCCGCAGGCGGGAGTGCTGGCTTACGACAAGAACACGGGCGAGCTGGTTTGGAAGACGGCTAACCTTGGCAATGAAACCTATGTAAGCCCAAAGGTTCTGAAGATTCATGGAGAAGATCAGGTCGTAATGGTTACCTCTTCAACCAACAACTTCCTCAATCGCAATGCGCCGGTTACGAAGGGGAATGTCATCGGATTAGATCCGCAAACGGGCAAAACGCTCTGGGTATATTCCGGCTGGGAATGTCACATCTCGGTGCCCTGCCCGGTGGCTGCAGGCGATAACAGGCTGCTGATAGCGGGAGGATATGAGCGCGGCGCTACTATGATTCAGGTGAACAAGAAGGCAGACGGATCATTCGAAGCCTCAGAGCTATTCACAACCACCGACTTCGGCGATCAAACCAAAACGCCCCTTTTCCATAACGGATACTTCTACGCAATGTACCGAACGAACCAAAAACGCGAGGGCTTGGTTTGCATGGATACAAATGGGAAGATTTTATGGAAAACAGGCCGAAATCCCGACTTCGATCGCGGAAGCATGATACTTGCCGACGGCCTACTCCTTGCCACCGACGGCCTCAAATCATTGTACCTGATTGAGCCCAGCCCCGACAGCTTCAAGCTGATTTCAAAGGCCGACGTTCTGTCGGAAGGCGGAGTCAACACCGAGGGAATGACCTCTGCCGGAGGAAGCACTCAAAACTGGGCCCCCATTGCGCTAGCCGACGGCAGGCTCCTCGTTCGAGATCAGTCGAAGATGGTATGCGTCAAAGTAGCTCAATGAATTTCCGGCGGGATATACATATATATAATGTATAGGAAAATGGGCGGGATAAAGACGATCAACTACTCAAATATCTTCCTCTCCTGCTTCAGCGAGGATGCTTGGAAGCAAGCACGCATGGCGAAAGAGCATTACCTCTCCTACGTTTATGCAGGAGAAATGCTGCTGGAGGAGAGGGGAGAGTGCGTGCATCTGTGCAAAGGCGAATGTGCCTTCATCTGCAAAGACAATAAAATCAACATCACCAAGAAGCCGGCAGGGAGCGAACAATTCAAGTCGATCACGCTATCCTTCCCGCGTAGCTTCCTGCGCGAGTTCTATAACAAAATGGATCGAACGACGCTTCCGGAAGGCGCAAAGCATCCGCCCTCAAGCATACACAAGCTCGAGGGCCGTCCGGACGTAATCAGCCTGTTTGAGTCGATGACTCCCTACTTCGATTCGCCTCAAGAACCCACTCCCGAACTGATCCGACTGAAGATGACCGAAGGCATATATTGCATCCTTCAATCTAACCCCAACTTCTACGCCGCCCTGTTCGACTTCTCCGAGCCATGGCGAATCGACATCCTCGATTATCTTAACGAGAACTACATGTACGACCTCTCAGTGTCAGAGATAGCCAACTTCACCGGACGCAGCCTCGCAACCTTCAAGCGCGATTTCAAGAAGATCAGCCATCTGTCGCCTCATAAATGGATAATGCAAAAGAGGCTAAAGGAAGCCCATCATAAGATATGCAACGAAAATCGACGGGTATCCGACGTATGCTACGAAGTAGGATTCAAAAATCTATCCCACTTCTCGACGCTTTATAAAGCAACCTTTGGGAATGCGCCATCGAAATGATAAGACCATTTTAAACTTCAGGCCGAAGACGCAGTCCAATTATCTATCCGAATTTTTATTAATCCACATAATTTGATAGTATGAAAAAGGTAATCTTATCATTGATTGTTTTGGTTGCGACACTCCCCTGGCTTCAGAACATGGGAGCGCAGAATGTTGTGCAATGGCGATACGACCGCACAGGAATTTACAAGGAAACGGGCCTGCAGAAATCCTGGACGCCCGACGGACCTAAGATGCTTTGGCATTACGACGGGCTGGGCGAAGGACATTCATCGCTAGTCGTATCCGCCTCAGGCAAGATGTACATCACCGGCATGACCGAGGGAAAAGGATACGTTTATGAATTTGATTCCAACGGAAAGCTGCTCCGCAAAAAAGAGTACGGCCCCGAATGGGACAAAAGCTACAACGGCACCCGCGGAACTGTAACCCCCGACAACGGCAAGCTCTACCTAATGACCGGGCACGGCGAACTGATCTGCATGAACGAAGCCGATCTGACCATCGCATGGAAGAAAAGCATGATTAACGACTTCGGAGGCTCCAACATAACCTGGGGAATATGCGAATCGCCGCTAATCGTTGGCGACAAAATCATCGCATCCCCCGGCGGAAAGCAAAACAATATCGTTGCCCTCAACAAGAACAACGGCGAACTGATATGGAGCTGCCCAGGCGACGGCGAAGTCTCGGCATACTGCTCTCCCATTCTCGTAGCCGACCAGCAAGTACCGCAAGTCGTAACCATGATGCAGAAACATATCGTAGGCGTTGACCTGGCCACAGGCAAGAAACTCTGGTCGTACGAGCACATCAACCAACATGGAGTGCATCCAAACGTTCCGATTTATGCCGACAACATGCTGCTATGCACTAGCGGATACGGCAAGGGATCGGTTATGCTTCGCCTCAACAACGGAGGACGCAGCGTAGAGAAAGTTTGGGAATCCAACCTCCCCGACTCCCGCATCGGAGCCATGGTGAAGATAGGTAACTATGCTTATGGATCGGGCGACAAAAATCGCTTCTGGTTTTGCTTAGACTGGAAAACGGGCGAAGTGAAGTACAAGGACAATTCCATTGCCATAGGAAATATCATATCAGCCGACGGCATGCTCTACTGCTATTCCGAGAAGGGCGAGCTGGCTCTGGTTAACGTTAATCCCGATAAGTTCGATCTCGCCGGAAAGAGCTCCGTTACTATGGGAACCGACCAGCATTGGGCGCATCCCGTTATCTACAAGGGAACGCTATACCTCCGCCACGGAAACACGCTCATGGCTTATAACATCAAAAACTGATTCATGAACCGGAGGATTACAATTGCTACAGTCGTAGCCTATATAGGCATCATCGTTCTATGGCATTTATATTCTCCGGGCAGGGATATAGAGCTGCAGAATCCCGGGGCGGATAACCGTCCGCCCGAAACAGCTCGCAAGGCAAACGACGTGCGCATCGGAGAGTTCTTCATGCGATACGAAGAAACGGCCTCCAGCCTCACCGGACAATGGACGCGCTTCCGAGGAGAGGCTTCCTCTAATATCCTACAAACCTCCGACAGAATCGCTCCCTCTCAGGAGGATTATCCCGTCCTCTGGGAAGTTACAACCGGCGAAGGACATGCGGCGGCCGTCATATATAAGGGCTTCGTTTACTTCCTCGACTACGACGAAGGCCTTAGCTCCGATATGTTGCGATGCTTCTCGCTCGAGACGGGCAAGGAGCAATGGCGTCGATGGTATCGGGTGCCGATGAAGCGCAATCACGGATTCTCGAGAACCGTTCCGGTAATTTCAAGCGATTATATTATCACTATCGGCCCGCAGGGGCATCTGATGTGCTGCGATCCTGTGTCGGGCGATCTCAGATGGGCGAAGGACATGCAAGCGGAGTACCGTACGGAAGTGCCATTCTGGTATGCAGGACAGTGTCCGCACGTCGACAAGGATGTGCTGGTCGTAGCCCCTGCCGGCGAGGAGATCCTTATGGCCGGAATAGACTGCCTCAGCGGCGAGATGCTTTGGCATACGCCAAATACTCCCAAGTTAAAGATGTCGCACTCCTCCGTAATGCAGATGACATTGCACGGAAAGTCGACCTACGTTTATATGGGCATAGGCGGCGTGTGCGGAGTATCGGCTGAGGAGGCCGACCGGGGAACGTTGCTGTGGAGCACGTCCAAGTGGCAGCCTTCGGTCATTGCTCCTTCGCCGCTGCAGCTCTCTGACGGCAGCATCTTTTTAGTCGCAGGCTATGGCGCAGGAGGGGCGCTTCTGAAGCTCGACCGGCAAGGCTCCGCATGGACGCCGACGATTGTGGAGCAATACAAGGCGAACGAAGGACTGTCGAGCGAGCAACAAACGCCCATCCTCTACAAAAACATGATCATCACCGTCATCCCTAAAGATGGCGGAAGCATGCGCGGCAAGCTGGTGGCTTATCCGCAATCGGATCTGCATAATCCCATCTGGTCGTCGGCTGCCGACGAGCGATTCGGGCTGGGCCCTTACTTCATCCTCAATGATCTTCTTTTCGTTTTTAAAGACGACGGAGAGCTTTACGTTTACGAGATCCGCTCCGGAAGCTTGCAGCTCCGCAAGAGGCAGCGCATAATGGACGGAGTCGACGCATGGGGATCGATGGCTTACGCCGACGGACGGCTGATCGTTCGCGATGCGCATCACATCAAATGCTTGCAGATTAACTGAAGATAATACCTCAACGATCCAAGATGTCGAACCGCTGGCGAATATTCCTCAATCTCCTTATCCTGGCGCTTGTGGCAGGCTTTGTTGCTTATATGATAGTGTCGGTGGGAGGGGCGGAGAGTGAATACGGCGAGGCGGAGGCTGAGCCGGATGATTTTGTCAGTCCCTGCAGCCGAGAAGCTTCCTTTGCCGTTCCGCAAGGGATTCGGCATATCAAGTTGGCCGGCGACACTCTGTTTCTGGCCTCCTCCGACTCGGTTTTCCTTTACGGAACTGATGGGAGGCCGCTTAACCGTTTCGGCGCATCGGAGGGGATTGTCGATATTGCTCTCGGAGGAGGGCTTGTCTATCTGCTTTATCCCGCAAGGATAATGGTGTTCGAAGCCTCTGGGAATTTCGTTCGGGAGTGGGAGGCATGCAGCGACCGATCGCTCTACATCTCGATTGCCCTGACCGAACGCTATGCCTTCGTGACCGATGCCGAGAATAAGAATATCTGCCAGTACAGGCTTGAAGGAGGATTCGTTCGATTCATCAGCAGTCCGCGAGGCTTTGTGGTTCCGATGCTCTCCTTCGCTATCGAGAGCTTTCGCGACACCGTTTACTGCGCAAATCCCGGACGGCATACGGTGGAAAGCTACTCTGAGGACGGAACCTTCCTCGCATCGTTCGGGATTCCGGGAAGCAAGCCCGGAGCTTTTTCGGGATGCAGCAATCCGGCATTCATTGCCTTCACCGAAAGCGGACAGTTATTATCCTCCGAGAAAGGTAATCCGCGCGTTTGCCTCTTTGAACGAAGCGGACGGTTCTCCGGCATGATGCTTAACGCCAAGATGCTCGGCGGAGGGCATGAGGCTTACGAAATTCAAGCCACGACCAACAGAATATATGCTGCCGGACGGGCGGAAATCATCGCTTACAAATACTAAGAACATATTAACTAAATCATGGGAAACATATCTCGAAAGAAATTTTTCAGAACCGTAGGTACCATTGTGGCCGGAGGAGCAATCACCGGCGTATCCGCTGTTGTTGTGAGCAAGAGCCTGAAAAAGGAGGGCCAGGCTTCGGCATCCGGCGATAGCCCCGAATCCTCCTCCTTTGTGTCGCCATACAAGCCGACGGTTGTATTCACTGCCCAGGGAGGCATCGAGGCCTTTGAACAGCACGAGGGAAAGCTCTACGTGGCCGGCGCAGGACTGCTCACGGTTATGGACGATTACGGCAAGACGCTTTCGCGCTTCAACATCATGGGAGAATCCACCCGAGACATCGCCGTTGATGCAGAGGGTATATACCTTCTCCGCCAGACCTCCATCGCCGTATATTCGCATGAAGGAAAGCTGCTGAGAGAATGGGAGGCCTGCAGCCAGCTGTCGGATTACTGCTCTTTCGCTCTCGCCGAAGACTTCGTTTTCGTGACCGATCGCGATAACAACAACGTCTGTCAATACACTCGGAGCGGCGATTTCGTTCGCTTCATCGACAGCCCTAACCGCTTCATAATTCCCAGCCTCACATTTGGCATTACCTACGCCAACGGCAAGATATATTGCTCTAATTCCGGACGGCATCAGGTTGAAATGTATTCGCTCAAGGGCGATTACTTGGGCAAATTCGGCTCGGCAGGAGGCGGCGAAGGATATTTTTGCGGATGCTGCAACCCCGTTTATCTGACGGCCACACCCACGGGCGAGATTATCTCCTCCGAAAAAGGCTATCCGCGCATAAGCTGTTACTCGGCCGACGGCAGCTTCCGCTCCCTATTGCTTGACAGCAAGATGCTGGGCGAAGGCGGCACGGCGGCCAGCAAGGTGAAGATTGCCGGCGCCAAGCTCTTTACGGCCGGCGCCAATCAGGTGAGGGTTTACGAATACGATACTAAGCTGGCTGCATCCGGCGCCTGTTCGGGCTGCGGAGTGGATTGCCGCCTAAGGAATGCATAAGGCTATGGATAAGAAAATGAGCGATCCCATATCCCGCAAACGCTTCCTGAGGCTCTGCGGATCGATAACGGCTGGAGCGGCCGTGGCGGGAATATCGGGCTTGGCCCTCTCGCGAACGGGCAAGGATGGCGGAGTTTTCTGGCAGATAGATCCGGCTAAATGTACCTTCTGCGGAAAATGCGAGACCAATTGCGTCTTGGCCGTATCCGCAGTGAAATGCGTTCATGCCAACCGCGTGTGCGGATACTGCGACCTCTGCGGCGGTTATTATAGATCGAACGTGAAAGACCTCAACACTGCTGCCGAGAACCTGATGTGCCCCACCGGCGCCATACAGCGAAAGTTCGTTGAGGATCCCTACTTCGAGTATACCATAGCCGAAAGCCTTTGCAACGGATGCGGCAAGTGCGCCAAGGGATGCAACTCCTTTGGCAACGGCTCGCTTTATCTTCAGGTCAAACAAGATCTTTGCGAGGCTTGCAACGAGTGCAAAATCTCCAGGGTATGTCCATCCGGAGCGATTCAGCGTGTCGACGCCTCAAAGTCATATCTCTTGAAGGACGGATGAAGCTCGAAGGCCTGCCAAGATTTTCCGCAAGCCATCGCCTGATTGCAAGGGGGCAAGCAACTTTCCTGCAAGCCGGCGCAGCATTGCTAAAGCCTGAATTATACTGTCGCAGGCCGGCTCAAAATAGCGATTGCCCGAATCAATTTTTCGCAAGGAAAAGTGACGTCACTTTTTAACGAATCAATTTTTCGCAAGGAATCGGCATGACACTTTTTAACGAATCAATTTCTCGCAAAGAATCGGCATGACACTTTTTAACGAATCAATTTTTCGCAGAGAATCGGCATGACACTTTTTAACGAATCAATTTCTCGCAAGGAATCGGCATGACACTTTTTAACGAATCAATTTTTCGCAAGGAATCGGCATGACACTTCTTAACGAATCAATTTTTCGCAGACAAATGACATTTTAAGAGCCTTTGAGCCGCGAAAAATCAGGGTATAAACATTATTGAAGTCTATAAATTAATATGAGGAGAGGAAAATTAGCAGCATTATTGGGCGTAATTTCTGCAGCGATGCCGATTGCGTCCCAGAACAGGTTCCCCAAACCGGATTTTGAGTCGGGCTATCAGTATCCCGACTTGCAGTATTCTGCGCCGAACGAAGCGCTGTGGAGTGCGGTCGATATTTTTTTGCTGGTGGCGATGATGGGCGTGGTTGCCTGGGCGACTTTGAAGCGTAGGAAGCGGGCTCCGATGCTGATTATCTCTGTTGTGTCGGTACTCTACTTCGGCTTTTTCCGTAGCGGATGCGTTTGCAGCATAGGGTCGGTGCAGAACGTTACGCTGGCCTTTGTTGACGCATCCTATACGCTGCCGATAGTGGTCTTCTTGTTTTTCATACTGCCGGTGGTGTTCACGTTTTTGTTTGGGCGGGTTTTTTGTTCGGGCGTATGTCCTCTCGGAGCCTTGCAGGAGATTGTCAACATACGGAATTATCGTTTGTCGCGGTCGATTTCGGCAGTTTTGGGCGTTATACCTTGGGCGTATCTCTCGTTTGCGCTGCTGTATGCGGCCACGCGCAGCAGTTTTATTGTTTGCCGTTTCGATCCTTTTGTCGGCATCTTCAGGATGGGTGGGGATATGGGGATGATAGCGTTCGGAGGCTTGTTGCTGCTGGCGGCGGTTTTCACGGGCCGTCCGTTTTGCAGGTTCCTCTGTCCGTATGGTGCGCTGCTGAGCCTGTTTTCGCGAGTGTCTGTGCGGAATATGAGCATCACTAAGGAGTGTATCAACTGCGATCTTTGCCTTAACGCATGCCCTGTTGACGCCATCCGCCCTCCCTTTGAGAATAAGGTGAAGGAAAGTAGGATGGATGGGGTGAGGCGATTGCTGGCGTATTTCGTTTTGCTTCCGGTGGCGGCTGCGGCCGGAGCTTTTGGGATGAACGCGATCAGTCCATTGCTTGCCGGCGCGAACAAGGACGTGCGGCTATACGAACAGGTGATGCGCAACGAAGTAAATCCGCAAAACATTCAGCCCGTCGACGTCGAAGTATTCTTCGCACAGGGAGGCACCATTGAAGAGCTCTCGGCGCGAACTGCCGAGATTCGCCGTCAGTTCAGAACCTATTCGGGCATTGCCGGCGGAGCGATAGGGCTCGTCGTTGGTCTCACCCTGATCGGCCTCTCGGTAAAGCGAACGAGGAAAACTTATGAGATAGACCGGGCAGCCTGCATCAATTGTGGGAGATGCTTCGCCTATTGTCCGCAAAACAAATTAAGTATCATACAATGAATCGCAAAATTGCAAGAAACATAGCCATCGTATCGGCGGTTTTCATAGTAGCATTTTCGGCTATGCTCATCACAAATTATTTTCAGGTGCGCGGATTTAATCCACTGCAAACCGAGGTTATTGAGACTTTGAAGCAGATAAACGACGCTAATGCCGATAACGCGGAGCTGCAGGAACAGATTCGCCGGCTCGATCTGCTGGCTCGCCGAGCCTACTTCGTGAGGGTCGACCATTTGATGAGCGGGGTTTATATCCTGATAGGTATGTTGGCGGTGTTCGTAGTCGCTTCGCGTATATATTTCGGGAAGGAGAAGAATCTCCCGGGCAAGGAAATAGATCCGATCGACGACTGGGCGTATAAAACACAGGCTCGGAAATATGTGCACTGGGTAGCGGGATTCGTTGCCGTTGCCGCTCTGGTTTTCGCATTCCTATCCTCTCCGCATCTGGGCGCAGATAAAGGAGGGGGGAAGGAGGTAGCCGAGGCAGCCTCTCCAAGCGAATCTCCCTCGAACGATTACTCGGAGATGCCTCCCGTCGGCGATCTCCCAGCCGATACCGCAAGCCAAATCATTGCCGAGGAGGCAGGGGAAGCCCTCCCCGATTCGATAGCCGCCCAGCCGGAGGCTCCCAAGGTTACGCACAACAGCTTCCGCGGAAACAATGCCTCCGCCGTATCGCCTGCAAGCAACATTCCCACGCAGTGGAATCTCAGTACCGGAGAGAACATCGCATGGAAGAGCGACATCCCCCGGCATGGATATAACTCGCCTGTTCTGAACGGCAACAATATCTTCATCACAGGAGCCGACGAACATGCTCGGGAACTCTACTGCTACGACCTTCATACCGGAAAGCTCCGCTGGCAGATCGCAGCCGACAACATCCCCGGATCGCCATCGGCTATGCCCGAAACGACGCACGACACGGGGCTTGCAGCCTCCACCGTCACAACCAACGGGAAGCAAGTGGCAGCCATCTTCGCCACCGGAGATATAATCTGCGCCGACATCGACGGACAACGGCTCTGGGCGAAAAATCTGGGAGTGCCCACAAACCACTACGGCTACGCTTCATCCCTGATATCCTTAGGCAACACGCTGATCGTTCAATACGACAACAGTAATTCGCCTCGACTGCTGGCTTTAGACATGGCCACCGGAGCCGAACGCTGGAACAAAGTAAGAACCGATAAAATAACCTGGAGCTCGCCCATCATAGCCTACGTCGATCGCAAACCACAGCTCATACTGATGGGCAATCCCAATCTGACCTCCTACGATCCCGGTAGCGGAGCGCAGAACTGGGCCGTCCCCTTCCTCAGCGGAGAGGTAGCATCCAGCCCTTGCAGCGCCAACGGACTGGTTTTCGGAGCCAGCGAATATGCATCGCTCATCGCAGTAGATGCCGCTACGGGCGAGAAACGATGGGAAGCCAACGACTATCTTCCGGAGGTGTCATCTCCAGCCGCCACCGCCGACAACGTCTTCGTCGCAACCAGCTACGGCGTTCTGGCATGCTACGACGCCAAAACCGGAGAGCTCAAAACGGCGCACGAGACTAACACGGAATTTTATTCGTCGCCGATGATCGTTGAAGGCAAGATCTATATCTTCAGCAACAGCGGTAAGGCCTTCATCTACGCCGCTAACTCCGAATTATCGCCAATGAACTCCTTCGATACCGGACAGCGAACCTTTGCAACGCCGGCCTTCACCGACGGACGCATAATCGTTCGCTCCGATAACCAACTATACTGCGTACAAAAATCCAAATCATGAGCTGCACCTGTAACAATCACAGCGAGCATAACGACATACCGACTCGCACCGACGCCATCATCAACTCAGTTGGGAGATCGAGAAGCATGGTGATTCCGCTGCTGCAAGCCTTGCAGACGGAGTTCGGATACCTTCCCTCCGAAGCATTGAAGCGAGTATATGAGCAGACGGACATCGACAGCGCGCAACTGGTTAGCGTATCTACCTTCTATACTCAGTTCCGCCACATCCCTCTGGGAAAGCATCAGATAAGGGTATGCACCGGAACGGCCTGTCACGTGAAAGGCGCCGGCAACGTCTTCGACGCATTCATCCGCCATCTGGAGATTCCCGAAGGAGAGATAAGCTCCGCCGACAGGCTTTTTTCTGTCGAGAAGATCGCCTGCTTAGGATGCTGCACCCTTGCCCCGGTTGTACAGATAGACGAAAAGATCTACGGCCATGTCGTTCCCGGCAGAGTAAAGGAAGTGATAGAGGATTTCCTGCAATCCATCTCCGAGCAAGAGAAGGAGGAAAGCCGTAAAGCCAAGCGGCAGGTAGCCGGCGAAGTGCGTCTCGGCATGGGATCGTGCTGCATGGCCAGCGGATCAGCCGACATCTACAAGGAACTGCAAACGGCATCGGCTCAGCTTGGCGTTGAGGTCGGAATAAAGCCCGTGGGATGCGTCGGAGTATGCAATAAGGTTCCGCTAATCGACGTAGTGAGCGACGACGGAAGCATTCACCGCTATCCAAACGTGAAGGCCATAGAGATAAAGGAAATCCTGCACCGCCACTTCAAGCCGTCCGGCTACCTGAAGCGTTTGCAGAACAACATTCTCGGCCATATCGACATCTTCCATACAGACATCACCTGGAATAACGTCGTATGGAAGTCAGAGCACGAGCGCACAGGGCTCGTTAGCCGATTCCTCGCCGCCCAAAAGCATATCTCAACCGAAGGATTCGGACTGCTGGCTCCGCTCAACATCGACGAATACATCGCTCACGGAGGATTCGAAGCTCTGCAAAAAGCCATAGCCTCTCCCGCTAGCGACATCATACAAACAATCCTCAGCAGCGGCCTGCGCGGACGTGGCGGCGGAGGATTCCCCACCGGCAAGAAGTGGGAGATAGTGGCATCAGTTCCAAGCCGGAGCAAGTACATGATCTGTAATGGAGACGAAGGCGATCCGGGAGCATTCATGGACAGGATGATGCTCGAATCCTATCCTTTCCGTGTCATAGAAGGCATGCTGATAGCCGCATGCGCCGTCGGAGCCGACAAAGGGATCTTCTACATCCGAAGCGAATATCCGCTTGCCGTCACGCGAATCCGTACCGCCGTAGAGCTCTGTCGCGAAAGGGGATTCGTTGGGGATAATATCGCAGGCAGCGACTTCTCCTTCAGCATATCAGTGTTCGAAGGAGCCGGAGCATTCGTTTGCGGAGAAGAAACAGCCCTCATCGCGTCGATAGAAGGCGACAGAGGATTTCCCCGGCAACGGCCTCCATACCCCGCCGTCAGCGGATTGCACGGGCTGCCCACTCTCGTCAACAACGTCGAAACCCTCAGCCAGGCTCCCTACATCGTGAAGCATGGAGCGGATGTTTATAGCAGCGTCGGAACAGCATCAAGCAAAGGAACCAAGGTTTTTGCTCTGGCAGGCAAGATTAATCACGGAGGGCTTATAGAAGTTCCGATGGGGATAACTCTACGGCAAATCATCGAAGATATAGGTGGAGGAGTGGAAGGCGGTCGAAGACTGAAAGCGGTGCAGATAGGCGGGCCGTCGGGGGGATGCATCCCGGCCGAGCTCTGCGATAGCCCCGTCGACTTTGATGCGCTCACCAAACTCGGAGCGATGATGGGATCGGGCGGGCTTGTTGTTCTGAGCGAAGATGATTGCATGGTCGATGTGGCTCGCTACTTCCTTAGCTTTACTTGCGACCAGTCTTGCGGTAAATGCACCTTCTGCCGCGTCGGTACGCGCAGGATGCTCGACATACTGAACAAAATCTGCAGCGGCAAGGGAACATTGGCCGACATCGATCTCCTCGAAGAGCTTGCAGCCAACGTTAAGCGATCTTCACTCTGCGGACTTGGAAAAACGGCTCCCAATCCGGTGCTCACCACTCTGAAATATTTCCGCAACGAATATGAAGAGCATGCTGCCGGTCGCTGTCGCACCGGAACCTGTAAAGACATGGTGAAGTACGTCGTAACTCAGGATTGCATTGGCTGCACAAAATGTTCCAAAGCCTGTCCCGTCGACGCCATACCATATACGCCTTACGAGCTTCATACGATAAACGTGGAGGCATGCGTGCGTTGCGGCCTCTGCATCGACGAATGTCGCTACCAAGCAATCAGGAAAATCGGCTTAAGGGAAAACATTAATGAGTATGAATATTCTAATTAACGATACGGCTGTCATCGCAGGCGAGAATGAGACGCTGATCGAAGCAGCTCGCCGAGCTGGAGTCGACATCCCATCGCTCTGCTATGCCAGAGGAGCCGTTCACAAGTCGTCGTGCATGATCTGCGCCGTAAAAGATTGCCGAACCGGACAAATCATTCCAGCCTGCACAACCATTCCCTCCGAAGGCATGCAGATCGATACCCGCTGCGAGGAAGTTATCCTAAGCCGAACCCTATCGCTCGAGCTCTTGCTGAGCGATCACCGAGCCGACTGCGAAGCTCCATGTTCCATCGTCTGTCCGCACGGACTCGATGTTGAGCGTATGTTGGCCTTCTACGACGAGGATAAGACGGAGCAAGCGCATCAAACCATAGCAGCCGCTTTCCCTCTACCCGAAATCAAATGCAATTCGTGCAAAGCTCCTTGCGAGAAAGCTTGCCGACGCGGAAGCATAGACAAGCACGTTGCCATTCGAAGCATCATAGCCGAGATCTGCTCTCGGAGCGATTCCGCAAAGCCATCCGCTAACGGAACTGATCTCCCAGCTCCTGCTAAATCCCAGTTCCTCTCGCGCCTGGGTCGATTCACTGAGGCGGAGAGGATCCGCATCAAGGAATCGCTTGCCGGAGGATCGCGCTGCCTGCATTGCGCTTGCGGCGGACGGAATGGATGCAAGTTGAGGCTATATGCCGGACAGATGGGCATAAAACGTTCGCGGTACGACGCTGCATCGGCTTCGCAGGTCATGATCCGACAAAAGATAGCCGACAAGCTTTGGTTCGAGCCGGCCAAATGCATCAAGTGCGGGCTATGCGTGTATAACAGCACAAACGGATTCACTTTTAAGGGACGCGGCTTCGTGATGCAAATAGTCTTGCCCGAGGAGAACCGTCAGAACGTTGATCGCAGCTTCGCCCAGCTCTGTCCGAGCGGCGCGATATATCTTAGCGATAATCCGGAAAAGATTTATGAGCAATAAGGATGCTCCCTCTTTGGAAGATTTCCCTGAAGCCGACACTGGCTCGGGGCCGGCTAAAGAAAATTTTGGATAGCATACATATTATATAATAAGGTAGATTCAATGAAGATATTAGTAGCAACCTTGATGATTGGCTTGCTGATTGGATGCGGAGGGGGGAGCAAGGGCGATCAAACGTCAGGCGGAAGCAGTTGGACTTTATTCAGAGGCGATGCAGGCCTTAGCGGATACTCTGATACGCGATTGCCCGACAAGCCGGCCTTGCTTTGGACTTATAAGAGCGGCGAGAGAACTCTTTCCTCTCCGCTTATATATCAGGGAACGGCTTACTGGAGCGATAGGCGCGGACGAATCTACGGAATAGATGCAACAGGGCAGATGACCTTCGATTATGATTTCGCTACGGCAGTGGAGGCTACTCCCATGATAAGCGATTCGGTTTTGTACCTCGGACGGATCGACGGCTTCATAAGCGCTCTGTCTTTGAAGGGCGATCTGCTTTGGAGCTTCGAAACTATGGGACAGATCTCTGCTTCGCCTAACATTGGCCTTTATCGCGGACGAGATGCCCTAGTAGTCGGCAGCTACGACAACTTCCTCTACTGTTTGGACAAAAACAGCGGAGAGGAGCTCAGCCGGTTCGAGTCCGGATACTACATCAACGGTGCAGTGGCTGTCCAGAAAAATTTCTTCTTCTCCGGAGGATGTGACGCCTGGCTGAGGATTCTCGATGGCGAAACCGGCAGAGTATCCGATTCAATAATGCTCGATACTTACATCCCCGCATCGCCGGCCATCGACGGAAATTCCTGCTACATTGCCGATCACTCCGGCAACGTTTATGCCATCGAGCTTGAGGCAGGGAAGATTCGCAGCTCCAGGAAAATTGTTGAGGCAAGCAGCGAAAGCGCATCATTCGTTTCCGTCCCTGCCATTTCGGCCTCTACGCTTTATATTCTCTCCGACGACAGATATTTGTATGCCGTTAATCGTAAAACCGGCTCCGTCAGCTGGAAATTCTTGCAGAAAGGGATTTCGGGCGAAAGCTCGCCTCTCGTTTGTCGGGATAAGCTGATCTGCTGCTCCAAGTCGGGAGTGGTTTCGATCGTCGACGCACGGGATGGCTCTCTGCTCTGGGAGTTTGACACAGGAGAACCGATCGTAGCCTCGCCGGCGGTCGTTGCTGGTCGGTTTTATATCCTCACCGCTAAAGGAACTTTATTTTGCTTCGGAACTTCATAACAATAACTCAAATGATACTATTATCTGGAATCACAAAAACTTATCCCGACGGGAACAACAACTTTAAGCGCGTTCTGTGCGGCATCGATCTGGAGGTGCAGGCCGGAGAGTTCATCGCCATTATGGGCGCTTCGGGCTCCGGCAAAACTACCTTACTATCCATTCTCGGAGCTCTGATTCTTCCCGATGGAGGCAGTTACAGGCTCTACGGCCAAGAAGTTTTTGGCGGAAAGCCGTCGACGCTTGATGATCTGCGTAACCGGCAAATCGGATTCGTGTTCCAGGAGCACAGGCTCATGCCGCAGCTCTGTTTGCGCGACAACATCCTGTTGCCGGTCTTGGCTTCCCGGCTTAAGGCCTCCGACGAGCAGCTTGAGTATGCGAAAGTATTGATGGAGCTGACCGGGATTGATTCTCTGGCAAGGCAGTTTCCGCAACAGCTATCCGGAGGCGAGGCCGGTCGAACGGCTCTCTGCCGAGCCCTGATCATGAAGCCGGCTCTGCTGCTGGCCGACGAACCGACCGGACAACTTGATGCATCGACCTCAAGAAGCATCATTCTGCTACTTCAAAAGATTAATCGGGAGCTCGGAACTACCATCATCATGGTTAGCCATTCGGCTCAAACGGCCTCCGCCGCACAAAGGATACTTACTCTCGACAACGGATTACTCTCATGAATCTCAGCCTGCTCTTGCGTGCGAACGCCATCCGCTACCGACCTTTTTACCGGCTAATCGCTTTGGCTGTCATAATCATGACTGCTCTTGTGTCGGGAAGCCTGATGATTGGTGATTCGGTTCGGCATACGCTCACCAACCGTGTGAGCGAGCGCATCGGTAATACTGAGACGGCGATTTTCTCCCTCAACTCCTTCTTCGACGAGGGTTTGGCGCAGGAAGCTGTCTTCGGCGGAAGCGCCCGTCGGGTTTTGATCAGCAACGGATTTATCTCCGACGAGGGACGTCTCCTTCCGGTCATGGTTTGGGGAGTAGACGACAAAGACATCCCGCCCGGAGCGGCTAAGGTCAATCCGCGCCTTGCAGCCGAACTATCTGAGGCGGCCACGTCTGACATCGTCTTGCGATTGCCGGCCACAAGGCTGGTGCCTTCGGGATCGCTGTTCGTCACCAGCAATTATACCAGCTCGCTGCGTTTGTCGTTTGCCGGAACTGTGCCTGAGGCGGAGGGAGGGAACATCAGCCTAAAAAATGAGCAGATAATCCCATCCAACATCTTCCTCAATCGCGACGAGCTGGCTTTGGCCATCGAAACCGAGGGTAAGCTCAACCTTATACTCTCCGACAGGATTATCTCTGCCACAGACCTTGCCGAAGTTTGGACGCCGGCAACATCAGGCATCCGAGCCGCAACCGTCGACAGCTTAAGCGAGATCACTTCCGAGAGGATCTTCCTCCAAACCGATCTTGTCAACACGATAGTTCGCGACAATCCGGGAGCCAACCGATTGTTCTCATACATGGCTAACTCCCTCGAATCATCCTCCGGAAGCATACCTTACTCTTTCGTCACCGCAATCGACCGATACGCGGGCCTGGAGTTATCGGGCAACGACATCATCCTCTCGGATTATAGCGCGCAAAGGCTGGGAGTCGCCACAAACGATTCCATTTCAGTGTCGTACTTCGTTTCATCCGACCTGAAAACTTTGAGCGAAGAGCAGATAAGGCTGAGGGTGGCCAAAATCCTTCCGCTTAAGATGCTGCTTGAGGATAAGACGCTCAGCGCCGACTTCCCCGGGCTCTCCGACGTGGAGCGATGCACCGACTGGGATAGCGATATGCCTATCAACATGGATCGCATAGCCAAAGAAGATGAGGATTACTGGACACTCTATCGCTCGACCCCAAAGGCTCTGATTTCATACCAGGCCATAGCTCCACGCTGGGCAAACTCCTACGGTTCGGCCACGGCCATCCGATTATCGGGGCCGGCGGATTTGAGCGGACTTGATCCGGCGATGCTGGGCCTTCAGATGGTTTATCCAAGGCAGATGGGGCTTGAGGCTGCTCAGAGCGGCATCGACTTTGGAGGGCTCTTCCTTTCGCTTGGCATCTTCATAATTTTTTCGGCCCTGCTATTGATGTTGATGCCCTTGCAGGAAATGATTTTTGAGCGACGAAACGAGTTGGGGCTCATGCGGGCCTTGGGTTTTAGTCGCAGACTGATTACGAGGATACTGTTCCGCGAATCTGTGGCCGTCGTACTGCTTGCATCGACCTTGGGAGTGTTGGCTGGAGCCTGCTACACGGCTTTGTCGCTCGCCCTGCTCAATTCCTTGTGGAACGGAGCTGTGCATACCTCCGGATTTTCGTTTTTGCCTGGATGGGAGACTTGTTTGATAGGATGGTTGGCTGGCGCAGCCTTGGCATTGATTACGCTGAGGATAGCTATTGGCCGCGAGCTGAAAAGGGTCGATAAGCCGCCTGCATTGAAGCCTCTGAAGGCCGATAGCATGAAGGGTTTCAATCAGGGAAGATTAATCTGGGCGGGATTGCGGATGGATCGCAAGCGGGCATGGACTTCATTCGCTGCACTGGCTTCGGGCGTGCTGATAGTTTTTTCGGTAGGCCTCAACAGACGAGGCTTTGCCGACAGCTCGCAGATTCTGAGCGGCACGGGAGGTTACTCCCTTTGGTGCGAAACCAGCGTCCCACTATACCATAATATATATACTGCCGAAGGACGGGCTAAGCTGGCCCTTGCTGATCTGCCTTCCGACGTCGACGTTCTGCAGATCTTCAGATACGGAGCCGACGACGCAAGCTGCCTGAACCTTAACAAGGTTATTCGGCCAAGCATTCTCGGAATCGACATGGCGGCCCTCGATCGCAGCAGCTTCCGGATTCTCCAATGTATATACGATCAGACCTCATCATCCTTCGCCGCATTGCAATCAGCCCGAGGAGATGTGTATCCGGCAGCAATCGACGAAACTACTCTGCTCTGGGGATTGCAGCGACAACTTGGAGATACCATTAGCTACGAAACGACCGACGGACGGCTGGTTAGCATCCTCCTTGCTGCATCCCTTCAGAACTCCATCTTCCAGGGAAATCTGTTGATGGATAAAAATCTTTTTGCGGAGATATGGCCCGAGATTAGAGGCAGCGAGATAGCTCTTTTCCGATGCTCATCGGCCCAGATGCCGGCTTTGCAGCGGAGCCTCTCGCAGGCCCTGAGCGAGTACGGAGCCCGCATCGTGCCGGCTTCCCAGCGTTTGAAGGAATTTAACTCGGTTACGGATACCTATCTCACAATTTTCCTGACGCTGGGAGGATTGGGATTGCTGCTCGGCCTGGGGAGCTTTGTGGTAAGCGTGCGCAAAAACCTCGCCGCAAGGGGGCCGCAGATTGAACTCTACCGTTCGCTGGGATTTGCCGACTATCGGATAGCTAACCTGCTGGCGCGCGAGAATCGCATCGTTCCGCTGGCGGCGATAATCGGCGGAATCCTCCTCTCGCTGCTCATTTTGGGCCGAAGCATCATTAACGTGAGAGCAGGCATTTGGCTTACGGCCATCGCTTTGATGCTTCTCCTTCTGCTCTCCTCCTTAATCTTTATCCGAAGGGCGGTTGAGAGGAAAATCAAAAATTCAAACCAACAACATTTATAATGAAGATACTGTTCATCGTTCCGGGTTCGGGCGATTCGTTTTACTGCGGAAATTGTTTCAGGGATAACCTCCATGCAACGTCATTGCGCAAGGCTGGGCAGGAAGTGGTGGTGACGCCTTTGTACTTGCCGCTCGACGAGAATTATTTCAGGGCCGATACTCCGCTCTTCTTCCCTGCCATCTCGCTTTACGTTTCCCAAAAATTTTTCCCCAAAAAAAATATGCCAAGGTGGTTGGAACGGATGCTCAACTCAAAGCGATCGCTGCGAATGGCTGCATCCTTTTCGGGAGCTACATCTTCTGAAGGTTTGGAGGGCATGACCTTGTCGATGATTAATGGCGACGACTTTGTGTTTCGCAAGCATGCCGCCGCCCTGATCAGCTGGATTCAAGAGCACGAACGGCCCGACCTCGTTCACCTCTCAAGCAGTTTGCTGCTGGGCATCGCCAAGATGCTCAAACAGGAGAGCCGGCTGCCTGTTGTTTGCTCTCTTCAAGACGAGGAAATCTGGATAAACCCGCTCGGACGATACGCTGCCCTGGCCTGGAAAGGGATTGGCGAGAACCTGCGCTTTGTCGACAGCTTCGTTTGCTCAAGTGATTACTATAAGGCTGCATCGCTACAAAGATTTCCGGAAATTGCCGACCGCATCAGGGTCGTTTATCCAGGGCCTGACTTGGAACGATATGCATCCAACGACTATCCGCCCGTTCCCACTTTGGGCTTTTTTTACAGGATGAACGCTCAATCCGGACTCCAAATTCTGGCCGAAGCCTTCCTGAAGGTCAAACAGTCGGGGCAAGTTCCCAGCCTTCGACTTCGCATCGGAGGAGGATTTTCGGGCACGGATAAAAACTTTCTCCGGCGCCTGAAAAAAAGCCTCCGAGACTACAACAAGGATGTTGACTGGCTGCCGGCATATAGCCTGGGCGATCACGCCGATTTCTACCGACAAAGCTCCGCCGTTTGCGTTCCGCTCACATTCGACGAGGGCGTCGGACTTTACGTATGCGAAGCCTTCGCCGCCGGACGCCCCGTCATCGAGCCCGCAAGCGGATCTTTTCCGGAGATAGTTGGCGGCGGAGGTATTTTGTACGCTCACAACGATAGCAAGCTCTTGGCCGAAGCCATTATAAGCCTCTTCAGCGATGAAGGTCGATGGGAAAAATGCCGTGAGGAAGCCCTCCGCCTCGCCGCCTCACGCTACAACTCCCAAGTGCAATCGCAGCAATTGGCCGGCATCTACCAAAATCTTTTGGAGGTATTAAAGCGATGAGCAGGCGAGAATTTACCGGCGAGATGCTTGGCACGTTTATACTTGTGCTCTTCGGATGCGGTTCGGTGGCCGTAGCCACGTTGTTCGGCGAATACAGCGGGATTTTTCAGATCGGAATGGTGTGGGGCGTTGCCGTAACGTTGGCCATCTACCTCACGCGCCATCTGTCTAATGCCCATCTTAATCCTGCCGTAACCTTGGCCATGGTTGTGGCGCGGCGGATGCAGGCAAGCAAGATAGGCCTGTATCTGGCCGCACAGCTTTTGGGAGCAATCGTCGCAAGCTGCGTCCTCTATCTCCTTTTTTCCCCATCCATAGCCTCCTTCGAGATAGCCCATGGCATCGTTCGCGGCGAGCCATCATCAATCGTCACCGCCAAAATGTTCGGCGAGTTCTACCCAAACCCGGGCAGCGCCGCCGTCGTCAGCATGCCTTTAGCCATGTTCGCAGAGTTCCTCGGCGCCTTCCTTTTGGTTTTAGCCATCATGGGCCTCACCGACGGCGCCAATGCAGGCCGCCCGAACAGCTCCATAGCTCCGCTCTTCATAGGCCTGACCGTTTCGCTCCTGATATGGCTGATAGCGCCACTAACGCAGGCCGGTTTGAATCCCGCAAGAGATCTCGGCCCTCGGATAGTTGCCGCGATGGCGGGATGGGGTAGGGCTGCCTTCCCCGACAATTGCGGAGGCTTCTTTTGGGTTTACATCCTCTCACCAGCCGCCGGCGGAATAGCTGCAGCCTTGCTTGAGCCTCAGATGAAAAAAGTCAACCGCTTAACCTCTAAGGATTGAATGAAAAATTCCTTCGCAAGGCAAATTGATAGTGGGATAGCCTGCCCTGAAAAAAAATCATCCCAACTGCATCCTGCATCGTTCGGAAATGCCAGCCTGCGCGGTAATGACATGTTGCGACAGGCACAAAAAATTTCTCTGAACGAAAAACTACGTGGTTTTTTGCTGAATCATTTTTTCGCAAGGAATCTTTATGATACTTTTTAACGAATCAATTTTTCGCAAGGAATCTTTATGACACTTTTTAATGAATCAATTTTTCGCAAGGAATCTTTATGAC
>JAITHO010000092.1 GCA_031279915.1 Tannerellaceae bacterium | reverse complement strand
TGTCGGGATTAGGCGTCAGTCCGCGACGAACAGCGTCGATGGCGTATCCGGCCACCTTCTCCCAGTACTCCTCAAGCAGCGAGACGAGCTCGAAGCGACAGCCGTAGCGCCGCGCAACGAACTCGGTTATCTCCACATCCTCCTCCGACGGACAATCGACGAATCCATCCTCATCGGCCCCAATCTTGATATAAAAGACAACAGGCTCCCATCCCGCCTCCTTCAGCAGATGAACCATCACAGAGCTATCAACCCCGCCCGATACCAGCGCCGCTATTTCCATTTCTCCAGAACCAGCCGGGCCTTCTTGCCGGCTTCTTCCACGAAATCGGGATCAGCATCACATCCTTCTATTGTTGCGATAGCTTCGCTGGCGAGTTCGATTGAGAGCTCTTTGTTGGGAACTTTATCGTGATAGAAGGTAGCTGTATTGATTAACGCGTTTACGAGGTCGAAGCCACAGTCGGCGGGTTCTTCGGCTTCGTATAATAATCGGGCGGCGGCTAATCTATGGTAGTCTAATCGATAGAAGTTCAAACTTTCGTGGAAGTATTCTTCTGCCTTGGCATAGTCGGGCTTGGCTTTGTTGGCATACACTTTGCCGAGATTGCCGAGACTGAGGGCCTGGAAAAAATGGCTGTAAATGTATCCGTCCGGATCCTTTTGGGCATCCTCTCTATATATTGCCAAGGCTTCGGAGTAGCATCGTTCGGCCTTCTCATATTCCTTCGCTCCATAGTGGGCATCTCCAAGGTAGTTGAGGGTTGAGGCAACATCGAATTTGCCTGTATTGAGCGCTCTTTCTATCTCCAGCTCCTTGTTGTAGTATTCTGCGGCCTTCTTGTAGTTTCCAATCTCTGCGTACAAAAGGCCAAGATGGAAGAACGCTCTGGTGAGATAGTACTGCTTATAGTTCGGATTCTCAGTGAGCAGCTTTTGGAAGATCTCCAAAGATTCCAGATAAGCCTTTTCGGCTTCGGGATATTCTTTCAGCTCTTTAAGTGCGCTCCCAAGCTCATGCAGCGCGGAAGCCCTGTCGAACGGATGTAATTCCATCTTCAGGCATCGGCTATAATACTCTTTTGCCTTATCGAACATCTTCATGTCACGAAAGCCTTCTGCCGCAAGCAGGGTATTGCTGTACGACGGATAGAGCTCAACCGCTTTCACGAACCTCGCCGTGGCCTCCTCGTATAGTCCGTCATAAAAGTATTGGTCGGCTTCAGATGCTAGCGCGTCGGCAGCGATAGAATCGGCCTTGGAACCGATCGCATCTTTGCCGCCGGCCTTATTCTTTGTCGCAAAGAGCAGGAACACCGCCGCTACTACGATAATAACGGCAAGCCCGATTGTTATTTCCTTCTTCATATTATATAGTTTAATTATCAGTTTCCCAATCTGAGAGGACCAGCATGGCCTTCTCGCGCTCGGCGGCATTGTTGAAGCTGTCGAGAATCTTTAGAGCCTCCTTAGCAAGGCGGATGGATAGCGATCGCTTTGGATAATCATCCTGATAGAAGATTGCCATGCTAACCAAGATGCCGGCCAAGTAAGGACTGAAGGTTTGGGGATGAGCAGCAGCCAGCGAGCGGTAGGTTGCCAAACACTGCTTATAATACTCCTCAGCATCGGCATACTCCTGTATGTTCGCATAATAATTTCCGAGGCTCTTCAGCGACACGGCCAGGGCGGGAGCGAAAGCTTGCGGATTCTCGGTAGCCAGCTCCTTGCGAATCGCCAAAGCCTTGTCATAACATTCGCCGGCTCGGTCGAAGTCCTCCTTCATTGTATACACATTCCCCATATTATTCAGCGAATTTGCAAGATTAGGCCTGAAGGAATCCGATTTGTCGGCCAAGTCGGAGTTAATCGCCAAAGCCTCCTCAAGGAATTTTCCCCCCTTCTCAAACTCATCTCGATTAAAATATAAGGATCCGAGATGGTCGAGAGTTATGGCCAAATCAGAGCGATAGGTATCCAATTCCGCCTCCGCCAGACTTCTTTGTATAGCCAAAGCTTTAAGGAAATAATGTTCGGCCTGCTCGCCGTATCCGTAGAAGCGGCCAAGATTATCGAGCGTCGCGGCAAGCTCAGGTTCATAACGATCAGGATCCTTTCCGGCCAGCCTCTTGTATATCTTCAGAGCCCTGAGCAGAGCCTCCTCCGCCTCCTCAAATTGAGAGTTGGCCTTGAAGAGTTCGGCCCTGAAGATAAGCCGTTCGGCAGCCTCCCAGTCATCCCCCTCAGCGCTCGCAAGCCCGATAGCTGCCGCATAATCGCCCTTCGCAACATATTCCTTCGCCCCCGCCTTGTAATCGGGGAGATTTGTCTGAGATAAAATCCGCTGCAGCTCCGTGAGCGCCTCCAGAGGAGCATTCAAAGCCTCCCGCTCCGGCAAACGTTCATGCTCGGCATGCCCTTCGCCCTCCTCCCGCGGCCCCCTAATCAGAACCGGAAACAGAACTCCAGCCACAGCGATCAGCATGCAGATAAACGTAACAATAGGGTTCTCAACAATCATAGCGATCACGATCCCCACCAATCCAAGAATAATAATAAAGATTCCGACAGCCTGTCTCATATTCAAAAACGCATTATTCAGTTCGAATTTTCAGGCTCGCAAGATATGGAGAAATGTTGAGGATGCAAATCAGTGGCGGCTGGGCGGTGCGGTTGCGATTGCGGTTGGCGTCTCTACGTGCAGATGGGATTGTTAGGGGCGGCGCTTATTCATTTAGCTCGTAGTTTGTGTTTCGTCCGCCGCCTTCTTCTTTGCGCAGAATACCTTTCTCTATCAAATCTTTTATGTCGCGGCTTGCGGTGTCTTGCGAGCACTTGCATATTTTGGCATACTTTGAGGATTGGAGTTTGCCGACAAAATTTCCCTCAAGGAGCTTGTTGAGAATTAGTCGCTGGCGTTCGTTGATTGGTGTGTGTTCGTTTTTCGTCCAAAACATTGCTTTATGAAAAACATGCAGACTTGCCTGCTCGGAAGCGAGTAGTGCGTTTTTCATACAGCTCAAAAAGAAAAGCAGCCAATCGGTTATATCGCTGTCGGCGCTCCATTGAACCTTTTGCAAAACTTCGTAATAGGCTTTCTTTTCGGCGAGAATTTGGCTTGATAAGCTATAAAATCGCTGTGCGCTCTTTTCGGCTTTCGCCAACTGCATATCCGTAATGGTTCGTGCTATTCGACCGTTGCCGTCGTCAAAGGGATGGATTATTATGAACCAAAAATGGGCTATTGCGGCTTTCAGAATGTTGTCGATGCCGGAATCGGTATTCAGCCAACTAAGGAACCTGTTCATTTCCTGCTGTACATGCGCTTGCGGAATTGCTTCATAACAAACCTTCGCATTGCCCGTCGTGCCCGACACGATTTGCATTTCGCCTTTGCGGTAGCAGGCAACATCTATTTTGTATGCGCCACTGTAGCCGCTTGGAAATAGAGCATTGTGCCAGCCGAAGAGTCGCTCTTCCGTCAGCGGATTTTCGTATCGCTGAGTAGCATCGAGCGCCATTTCCACCAGGCCTTCAATATGTCGGGCAGAGGGCGCTAAGCCTGCGGTTTCGATTCCCAAATGGCGAGCTATGGAGGAGCGAACCTGGTCGTAATTCAGCAATTCGCCCTCAATTTCGGATGATTTCAGAATGTCGGAAGTGAAAGTATTGAGCAGGCTTTCCTCTTTTTGCGGAAAGCCTATTGCGCTTACGATTACGTTCAGCTTGCCTTGCTGATACTTCACGTCGCCGAATAAATTGCGGATTTTATCTTCCTGCCAAGTGAAATCCGTCCAGTTGTCGTGTTGATAAATGTACTTTGCCATATCTATTTATTTTTTTTGAAAGTCTAAAGATGCAAGTTTTGCGGAGAATAACCGCACTATTCTACGCAAAAATGCGGAGAAAGCAACGAACCTTCTCCGCATTTTTGCGCCTCGAATATTATCTATCAAAACTTTTTAGCCAGCCCCTCGAAAAGAATCAGCCCCGTACTTTTTTCCTTTATAAAGAAGAGGAAGGGGCGATTGAGCGTGAGAATTACGCACCCATTTCCTTCGCCAACCACCGATACCATCGTTACGGCGCTGGCTTCCGAGCCTTCTTCGTTTACTTCCAGAGTGGCTTTTTGCTTAACTAAGGATACAAATAGCTGCTCGCTCGTGCTGATGCCTGAAAAATCGGCTTGGAATGGGTCGAAGATAAGTTTCAGACCAAGCGCTTTCAGAACGTCGTTCAGCTCAATTTCATACTCCAGCTTCATGCGCGGGAAGGAGAGGCAGACCGTCTGCGGCGATAGCTTCGACAGGCAGTCATTCCATACGGAGGCATCTAAAGTTTCTAAAACGGACGAAACGGAGGCATCTTCATCCGGCAAAACAACGACCATGCTGAAAGCTTCATTGCCGTAGGGAAGCTCCGCCATCGCAAAGCCCTGCGATCTGACGTACTTCATCTGCAACAACATGTTCATCATGGCGACCTTGCTGACCGTGCCGTCGTAGTTAGTGAACTTAGCATCATCCTGTGTCAGATCCTTGTCGAAGCGTTCGCTCCACGTGCCTTTAAAGTAGAGGGCATTCAGCAGGTACAGCACTGCATCGTAGCTGGTCTTGTCGAGGATCTTGTCGATTTTGCCGTGAGTTTTGTCGGCGCACCAGCCGTTAATCAGCCCGGCTGTTGCCGGATCGTCGAAATCTTCGCTCCTGACTTCGGCCTCATACTTTTCCTGATTGACCTTCACGAAAGCATCTAAGGGTTTGAAATCCTGATTGAGCCAGATAGAATTAGCGCTTTCCAGGGTCACATCAGGGTCGGCAGCCTTCAGCTCCGTTATCATTTTCAGGTAATAATCGTTGATAGTCGCCTTGGAAAGATCCGCAAAGCCAAAGGTCTGGCGAATCTCGTTAAAAGTCTCCCCAGCCGCCCCATTGCCCAGCATGCCGAAGGCCAGGCCAGCGCTCAGCGGAGAAAGCACCAAGTGATCCTCGTTCTTATTCATAGCCGCAACCGTGCGCAGCAAATTGAAGGCAAAAAAGTTATTCCCCTCCACCAGCAGCCCCTGCTCAGCCTTAGTAAGCACAACGTCCTGCCCTGTTTCCTCTTCCTCTTCCTCAGGCGGATTGACATTGCCCGCCGACTGACATGCAAACAGGCA
>JAITHO010000071.1 GCA_031279915.1 Tannerellaceae bacterium | reverse complement strand
TTTTTATTGATTTGGAAATTATGAATTTGTTAAAGATATTATACTTTATCTATCCGGATTGAAACGTTGAAGTCGTCGAACTCAAGTATGGTTGGTTCGCTCAAGATGTCGACTTGCTTTAGCGATATGGCCAGAGCCTGGTTCATGATATATTCCCTGTACTCGCTAACGGCGGCATCGGTTTCGTCGGATGAGAGGATGTGAATTTTAATCTTGTCGGTGATTTCAAGTCCGCTGCTCTTGCGCAAATTCTGGATGCGATTCACAAGCTCGCGGGCAATTCCTTCGCGGCGAAGCTCCTCGGTTAGCATAACGTCGAGGGCTACGGTGAGGCTTCCTTCATTGGCAACCAGCCATCCGGGTATGTCCTCGGATATGATCTCAACATCGTTTATGCCAACGGTAACTTCCTGGCCCTGGATGTTGAGAACGATGCGTCCGGAGCGTTCGAGCGTAGCAATATCCTCACGGCTCATATTCTTGAGGGCTTCGGCTAGCGGTTTCATTATCTTGCCGTAGAGCGGGCCGAGCTTCTTGAAGTCGGGCTTAAGCTTCTTGACCAGGGCGCCGGAGGAGCTGTCAACAAAGATCAGGCTCTTCACGTTCACTTCGTTCAGAATAAGATTCTGCACCGCTTCGATTTTCTCCTGGAGAGCGGCCTCGGACAGTGGAATCATAATGGTTTGCAGCGGCTGACGCACCTTGATGTTTACCTTCCGCCGCAGAGCAAGCGTCATCGACGATATATCCTGAGCAAGCTGCATGCGTTCTTCCAGCTCGCTGTCGATAAGCGATTCGTTGCACTGAGGGAAGTCGGCAAGATGCACCGATTCGGCCGCTTCCCTGAGGCTTACGCTAACCAAGTCAGTGTAGAGGCGGTCTGAATAGAAAGGAGCGATGGGAGCCATCAGTTTCGCAACCGTTTCCAGACATACATATAATGTTTGGCAGGCGGATAGCTTATCGGTAGTCATCTCGCCGCCCCAGAATCTGCGTCGGTTGAGCCTGACGTACCAGTTGCTCAGATGATCGACTACAAAGCTGGAGATGGCGCGTCCGGCACGGGTTGGCTCGTAGGTTTCGTAGCAATTGTCCACGTTCTTGATGAGGCTGTTCAGCAGTGAGAGGATCCAGCGGTCGATTTCGGGCCGACAGGCATACTCCACTTCGGGCAGGCGAGCCTTGAACTTATCAACATTGGCATATAGAGCGAAGAACGAATAGGTATTGTAGAGCGTCCCAAAGAACTTCCGACGCACTTCCTCCAGCCCTTCGATGTCAAACTTGACGTTATCCCAGGGCGAGGCGTTGGTTATCATGTACCAGCGAAGCGGATCGGATCCATGCTGCTCTATGGTATCAAAGGGATCGACCGCATTGTTCAGCCGCTTCGACATCTTGTTGCCATTGCGGTCGAGCACAAGCCCGTTCGACACTACGGCTCTGAAGGCTATGCTATCGAAGGCCATCACGGCTATTGCATGCAGGGTGAAGAACCATCCGCGCGTCTGGTCGACGCCTTCGGCTATGAAATCTGCCGGATAGATATCGCCGCCTTCAAAGGCTTCGCGATTTTCAAAGGGGTAGTGGATTTGCGCGTAAGGCATTGCTCCGGAATCGAACCATACGTCGATCAGATCGAGCTCGCGCTTCATTGGCTTGCCCTTCGAGGAAACCAGGATGATCTCGTCAACGAATGGCCGATGGAGATCGGCCTTATCGTAATTTTCTTTGGTATATATGCCCGGACGGAAGCTTCGGTAAGGATTTTCCTCCATCAGACCTGCCTTTATCGCCTTTTCGATTTCAGCTATAAGCTCGGCTATCGAACCTATACAAATCTCCTCGCTACCGTCTTCGGTTCGCCATATCGGGAGTGGCGTTCCCCAGAAGCGACTGCGACTTAGGTTCCAGTCCTGGAGATTCTCGAGCCATTTGCCGAACCGTCCCGTCCCGGTGCTTGCGGGCTTCCATGTTATGGTTTCGTTCAGTTCCATCATTCGCTCGCGGCAGGATGTGGTACGGATAAACCAGCTATCGAGCGGATAGTAGAGCACCGGCTTGTCTGTTCGCCAGCAATGAGGGTAGTTGTGAACATGCTTCTCGATGCGGAAGGCCCGATTCTGAGCTTTAAGCATAAGGCATATCGAAACGTCGAGGCTTTCGGCTCCGGATATTGCTTGCGGATCGTATTCGTTCTTAACAAAGCGGCCGGCAAAGGGATCATAGTCGGCAACGTTCATTCGTTCTTGAACGAAGTCGGCATCAAGATCTTCGAGCCAGAAAAACTTGCCGGTATGGTCAACCATAGGTCGCTGATTGCCGTCCTTATCCGTCATGAGCAGCGGAGGAACGCCGTTGATGCGGGCAACCTTGGCGTCGTCGGCTCCGAAGGTTGGGGCGATGTGAACTATGCCCGTTCCGTCGGCTGTCGTAACGAAGTCGCCCGAAATCACTCGGAAGGCGCCTTCTCCCGGATCGACCCAGGGTATAAGTTGCTCGTATCGTATGCCCGTCAGATCATCACCGCTCCATTCGCCTGCAATTCGGTACGGAATACGCTTTTCGCCGGGCACGAAGGGAGGAAGATCGCCAGCGACTTCGGCCGACGGATCGAAATGGCATGAGAGCAAGTCGCGAGCAAGCGTCACCGTGATGGGCACGCCCGTGTAAGCATTCCATGTTTCTACGGCGACGTACCTTATTGACGAACCAACGCATAGCGCCGTATTAGAGGGCAGCGTCCAGGGAGTTGTTGTCCATGCAAGAAAAAAAGCATCTCCATGATTCGTCATGGCCGGCTTGGGAGTAAGGATACGGAATTGAGCCGTGCAGCTCGTATCTTTCACGTCGCGATAGGTTCCCGGCTGATTCAGTTCGTGAGCGCTAAGGCCGGTGCCGGCAGCAGGCGAGTAGGGTTGAATGGTATATCCTTTATATAGCAGCCCCTTTTTGTAGAGTTTACTCAGAAGATACCAAAGGGTTTCTATGTAGCGATTGTCGCAAGTTACGTAAGGATCGTCCATATCTACCCAGAAACCAATCTTGCGCGTAAGATCTTCCCACTCCTTCGTATACTTCATGACAGCCTTTCGGCAAGCGGCGTTATAGTCGGCGATAGAGATTTTGCGTCCTATATCTTCCTTGGTAATTCCCAGCTCTTTTTCGACCCCAAGTTCAACCGGTAGCCCGTGAGTATCCCAGCCCGCTTTGCGATTCACGGCATAGCCCTTCATCGTTTTATATCTGCAAAAGATATCTTTTATTGCCCTGGCAACAACGTGATGTATTCCCGGCATTCCATTGGCCGAAGGCGGACCCTCGTAAAACACAAACGCAGGACAACCTGCGCGTATCTCAAGACTTTTGTGAAAAATATTATCTTCTTCCCACTTACGCAGTACTTCGCGGTTAATAGCGGCAAGATCGAATGTTGTGTACTCAGCAAATTTGTTGTTCATTGTTTTGTAATAGAGTTACGGGAATGCGGCACAAATGTAGGGATATTTCTGCGGATTTCCTATCACGACGGGCTCAGCGGTCAGGCTCAACGCGTTTGCAGCCATCGCAAATAGCCTCCAGCCAATAGTCTCAAATAGTCTTAAACAGGATCTGAATCCGGAGCTATTGTGAGATTACAATGGCTTGCGGAGGAACAATCTGGAGATAGGCGAGGATTGATTTGTCTGCGCTGCAATTCATGTGGCTTGCGGGCAAGGATGTGAGTTGGAATGAGGGCTCTGTGAGCGGAGGAATATCGTCGATGGGCTGCTCGCCGGCTGCTCAACGAACTGCTGTATATTTCTGAGCTCAAAGAGGGAGAGGCATCTGAAAGCGATACGTCGGTTTATCTAAATAGCCTTCAACGAGGGTTCCGTTGTATGCCGTGATCTGTGCGCTGATGGAGGCATCGGTTTCGTATCTATAATAGAGGAAACGCAGAAGTTCGGCGCTGCAATACCTTTCGTTCTCGTCCTTGCTGTTTAAGCCCGTGCCGTAATGGGCGATCAGCTGCCGGAGCAATTCCTTGTCGGCTATTTTTTCCACTGCATACATGCGAACGTAATAGTCTTCGTCCTTCTTCGCAATCGCGGCCAGCAGCGGCTGATGATCCTCGGCTATGAGAGCCTTTACAGCCTCCGCGCGAGTATCAGCCTCTGCATCCTTCATTGCTATCTCCTCCAAAAGAGTTTGATGATCCGCGGCTATCAGTCTTGTGATTGCAATCTGCCTGATCTGCCAGCTCTCAGCATTCCGAGCCACATCCGCCACTAAAGTCTGGTCAGAAAGCTTCTTCAATGCCTCCAGGGCGTAAGGCGCATTCCTTTTTGCGAGTTCGGTAAGCAGCGGCTGATGCTCCTCGGCGATAAGCTTTGTTATTGCCGTCCGACGGAGGTCGTCGCAGCCGTCTCGCTTTGCAATGAAGGCCAGCATGGCTTGGTTATTCTCAGCATCGACCTTCTCTAATGCTGCCGCGCGAACTTCCCAGTCTAAATCTCTCTTCACAATCGCCGACAGCAGATTTTGGCGCTCCGCAGCTATGAGACCCTTCACCGCCGCAACGCGAACAGCGACCGCGCCGTCGCTCTGGGCAAGCTCGGCCAGCAGAGGCTGATGCTCCTCGGCTATCAAACAGCCGACGGCCGATGCTCGCACCAACGCATCCGCATCGGCCTCTGCAATCCCTGCCAGCAGCAACTGATGATCAGCCGCCACGAGAGCCTCCACCGCAGCCTTCCGAACCTCTCCATCCGCATCCCTCTTCGCAAGCTCGGCCAGCAGCGGCTGATGATCCTCGGCCACAAGCTTACTGACTGCAGATTTTCGTACACGACCGGCGCAATCCTCCGCCGCAATCTTTGCCAGCAGCGGCTGGCGCTCCGCAGCAATAAGCTTAATCACCGCCGCATTGCGAGCCTCCAACGACCGAGCCTCCACAGCAATACGAGCCAGCTTTTTCTGATCCTTAATTTTACATACGGCCATCCACGCCGCAAAGTTGTCGCGGCTATTCCATTGAGCAAAAAATTTCATGACATCTTATCCTTTTAGATGAAACATGGCGATTGACAGATCACTTGATAGGATCATAAACATAAAAGTATTCGCCGCGGGATGGGTGGAGCTTAACGATCTCGTGACTCCCAATATGCATACCCTCCTCGTTGTACTCTTCCACCCATTCGCTGATTCCTGCATGGCCATGTAGAATAAGTGTTCCGTTATATGCGGCGATCTGCTTCCGAAGCGCTACGTCATCATGCGTTTCGTAGATATGTTGCAGTATCCATCCGTTATATACCCTCTTCATTGCGAACAAGCTTTTTAAGGAACGTCCGCAGCGGGCGATGAGCTTTTGGAGCAGTTTCTTGTCGCTTAGTTTCTCCACTGCCGCTTTGCGAACACCGTAGTCCTTATCCTTCCAGGCTATCTCGGCCAGCAGCGGCTGATGATCTGCAGCTATGAGATATTGCACAGCTGTTGTGCGAACAGAAAAGAATCTCGACCTCTGAGCCAGATCTGCCAGAAAGAGCTGATGATCCTCGGCCACGAGCCGCTGTATTGCATTCATGCAAACCCTCTGATCCTTATCCGTCCTGGCTATCTCGGTCAGCAGCATCTGATGATCTTCCTTTATGAAGTGTAACCTTGTAGCCGTAATACGTATATCAGGATCTTCCGCATTACGGGCTACATCGGCCAGGCAGGCTTGATCCGTAAGCCTCTCCAGGGCCATGTTGCGCACATCGCTATCCTTATCCTTCTTCGCAATCTCGGCCAGCAGCGGCTGATGATCCTCGGCCCTGAGTTTCTTTATTGCCGCTTTGCGAACATCGCTGTTGCTCGCATTACGGGCCACGCCGGCCAGGCAGTATATATCCCAAAGCTTCTCAACCATCGCTTCGAGAGCCGAAAAGTCGAGGTTAGCCTTCGCAAGAGCAGCCAGCCTGGGCTGATCATTCGTGATGAAAATCTTTTGGAATGCCGCTTCGCAGATTTTCCGGTCAGTGTCCTTTTGAGCAATCTCGATCAGCAGCGGCTGATTCGTCGCCACGTCAAGCCTCTCCATCGCCGCCGCGCGCATCCGGCTCTCCTTATCCGTCCTGGCAATCAAGCCCAGCAGCGGCTGATGATCTGCGGCTATAAGCTTCTCTACGGCCAATTCTCGCGCCTCCCAGTGTCGCGCCTGCACTGCAATCCGAGCAAGTTGCAGCTGATTATCCGTCTCCCTAACGGCCTTACAAGCCTTTGAAGCTTGCTTACTGTACCATTTGGCAAAAAGTTTCATGATAGTTTTCTATTATAAAGGTTATAGATTCAAGTATTCTTACCGATTCAAAAACATCCCCCCGCAAGCCTTGTTTTCCTACAAAAAAGCCGCCGAGCAACTCACCCGACGGCCTTCTTTAATTTTTTAAGCTTCAATGCCCCATCAATGCTCTCCCGCAGACGGCGGATTAAGATCTTCGGGATTGATCGGCGGAACCGAAATGTCAGGAGCCTGAGGCGGCGTGTCAGGAGCCGGCGGATTAGTGATGTCGGGCGTTTGAGTGCCCTCGTCGGTAGTGCCGTCATCTTTGATCTTGTGGCGACCGCGACGTGCCAAAACCAGCTCTGCCTGATGAATGGCGGCAGCGATAGTTTCCTTCACGTCCAGAAGTTTTTGCCGAACGTTGGCATCCTTAGCCCCCATTTCATTTGCCGTCCAGGCAACGTTTATAGCCTCCACAAAAGCATCGAACACGTCGTCAACATCAAAACGTATTGCCGAAAGCTTACCCAATTCGGCCACATGCTCCTTGCTGATCGAGCGCTCCATATAGAGCGTAATGAAGTTTTCGTTAACAACCTTCTCGCCGTTAATAACCTCAGCGATATTACACATAGAGTAGCTCGAGAGGAGCTGAATAGACGGTTGATAAAGCGCGCTCTCACAATCTTGCAAGAAATTAAGCAAAGCGCCGCTCATGTCATAATAATTCTCATACGGAATGTTAGCATACGTGTGATGCAGGTATTCCAGTTTCGCAATAGCCTCCGCATAAGCCGGATTATTCGCAAGCTTGAGAATTTCAAGACATTCCCAAATGAAATTAAAGTACGCAATTCGCAACTCGTTCAGAAGGCGAATATCCGGAGTTTGAAGCGCAGCCTGGCTCAGTTTATAGAGCTCATCTTCCTTCAAAAATACAGCACGCAGAGCGTTGAACATGCCAAGCAAGGTCGGCAAATCATTAATAGTGGGTAATAAGGGCTCTATAATGCCCCTCGAATAAAAGAAATAGTGCTCGCCAATAAGAAGCTTTCGCAAAATCGACTTGAACGTAAGTACAATAAACCTTTTCTTCATGACTAATTTATTTTTGATTTTTATTATGGCTACAAAGATAATACTTTTTCTTTAAAGAAACAACAAGTAACTTCTCTTTCCGGAAAAAAAAAACATCTTGCCTCTTCATAGAGATATCTTGCGAAAAAAAGATCCGCCCAAAAACCGCATGCCGACGGCCTGCGAAAAATTGATTCGTTAAAAAGTGTCATGCCGACGGCCTGCAAAAAATCGATTCATAGAAAAGCAACGTGCCGAAAGCTTGCGAAAAAATGATTCGTTAAAAAGTGTCATAAAGAAAGCTTGCGAAAAATCGATTCGTTAAAAAGTGTCATGCCGACGGCTTGCGAAAAATCGATTCATCAAAAAGCAACGTGCCGAAAGCTTGCGAAAAATTGATTCATTAAAAAGTATTATAAAGAAAGCTTGCGAAAAATTGATTCGTTAAAAAGTGTCATGCCGAAAGCCTGCGAAAAATTAATTCGTTAAAAAGTGACGTGCCGACGGCCTGCGAAAAAATGATTCAATAAAAAGCTATAACGAGTTTCCTCCCCAAAATTTCGCCCAAAGCGATGACATTGACAGAAGAGACCATTTTTTTATATCGGAATCTTTGCATACCTTTGTTCTCAAATTCAAATGAAAATTTAAACGCTTTAAAACAAAGCTTAGACTATTCCAAAACAATCAAAACAATCAAAACAATTTTTAGTATGAAAGAAGATTTATTTGACCGGGAATATTATGTGATGAACATAGACCGGAATGTTAATCCCCCCTTACTAGCATGGGGCAAAGCCAATCTTAGTCCGTTTCTCCGTCCGGTTCGTATGACGGCTACGCAAACGTCGAAGCCGCTTTCGGTAGCCTTCATTGAGCCTTATCCGGTTTTTTGCAGAGATGTTGACTTTATTCTGTTTGGCGGCCTTTATGCCGGAAGCGAGCGAATGAAGAAGTTTTTTGAAAAGATGGCAGTTTATGGCGTGCAGTTCGTGCCATTGTCTGTCGTAAATGATCGTCACGAGGAGCATCCCGGATATTTTGCAATGCATTTCTGGAATCGCATTGCGGCTGTGGATAAGAGCTCTTTCGGAGCTGACGAGCCGAATGCTTTTGACCACTGCATGCATCTGCGCAAGTTTTCGCTAAATGCCGAGGCGCTGCGCAATGTCCCCAAAAAACAGAGGCGAGTGTTTATGTTGCGCGAAAATTCTTTGCTGATTCTTGTTCACGAAGAGATTCGCGAGGTTGCCGACAGCCTGGGTTTGCTGGGCGTGAGCTTCTCGCGGGTCGACGAGTGGGAGGGGATGCAAAATTGATCTGAAGGGGCGATCGGGCTCCGAGCGTCTGTCAATTAACCACTGCGATTTTAGTAACGAGAGTTTCCGAACCGCCTTCGCGGGCGGCGAGAACGATGTATACGCCAGGGGCAACGGTTCGTCCGCTGCGATTGCGGCAATCCCATCCAATCTGGCCGCCCGTTGATCGTCCGCTGAACACGAGCGATCCGCGTGCGTCGACGATTTTGATGAGCGAGTTGTCCATCAGTCCTGTGATCATCACTCTGCCGTCGAAGCCTGGGCGCACGGGATTGGGATATGCTCTGACGTTGGAGTAGCTGTCGCTTCCGGCTGTGGCGTCTCCCATGTAAGAGATGAGTCCGCGCTCGGTTCCGATGAATACTTCTCCGCTGCTGTGGTCGATAGCTATGCTTTGGATACGGTTGGCAAGCAGCGGAGAGTTATCGGTAGTGAAGTGATGCAGGATTTGTGAGCCGTCGTCGCTAACGAGGTAGATTCCGGAGCTTTCGGTGCCGAGCCATTTCCGATTTCCTCCGTCGACGGCAATAGCATTAACGCGCTCGTCTTTGAGGAAGTAATCGAGGAGGCCGTACTCGTCGGTATGTATGATGCGCCGGCAGGTCATAGATCCTTCAATGCCTTGCGATGGAACGGGAATGTAAACGGGGCCTCGATTAGTTCCGATCCATATCTCGCCTTTGCGGTCTTCGGCAATGCAGGGATATTCGCGTGCGCCAATGTCGCCGCTGTTGTCGTAGAGTGAGCTGTAATAGTGGAAACGGTCGTCGGCCAAGTTATCGATGGTTCCGTTGTCGTCGAATACGAATATGCCGCTCTTTGTGCTGCGAACGAGGTTAACCCATTTGTGTCCGTTGCTTGCGATAAGGATTTTGTCGGCGAGCTTGGCGTTGGCAATATCGTCGTATGCAAGCGAGGCCCATGATCCGTCGGCTTTGCGCACCACTATTGCAGCGGCCACTTCGGTATTGGTCATCCAGAGATTCTTGTTGCTATCGAATGTTAGTCCTTCAACGCGGATATAGTTTGGCGACGGAGGGAAGATGGTTGCGAGCGCGCTGTTCGTATGGTTGTAGTGCGCCGCAATGCTGCCGTTTTGCAGCTCGAACACTCCTTCTCCCCATGAGGACACGAAGCTGTGGTTGTCGTCGTCGGGATCTATGGCTACGGATGTAGCGTCTTGGCCTGGCAGCGGTGGGGTGAGGGAGCTCCATTTCAGGCTATCGAGGTCGTAGGTCATGACGGCTGCGGGACGGTTGAAGCGGTCGGTCCATCTATCGCCTGCGGCAACGTACAGCTTGCGCTTGTGTATGCTGAGGAAGGCCGCCCAATTGTATCTGGGGCCTTCGTTTCCAAGATTGCTTTGTATGGTTTGATAGCTATTGGAACCGGTGCGCTGTATGGCCGTGAGCCCTGAAGCTGCTGCAGCGATCCAGAAGGTGGTATTGTCTGACAGCGAAGATACGTCGGCAATGCCCGGAACGTTTCCCTTATCAAATTCGGCGAAGGAGCTGTAGATGTATAGCTCTCCGGCGGCGGAGAAAGCAATCAGCCTGTCGTTCTCGGTCTTTATAGCCCGCAGTGTGGCATGGCTGAGAAGCAGTTGCGTTCTCTGTCCGTTATATCTGTATATACCTTTATTCTTGATCAGAAGGCACAGCTCTCCGCCGAAGAGGCATACTTGCCTGAGCGAATCGCCGGGCGATGCTCCTGGAATGTCGATCGATACGCTTTGCCATCGAGCCGGATCTATCAAGTTGTCCGAAAGCGATGCACGGAGCAATCCGCGTGTGGTTGCGGCAAAGATCTGCTGATCTTGAATGACAACGGAGCTCACGGAGGCTCCCAGGAAGCAAGTTTCCTTCACCTCCCTTTTCTGAACGTTAATGGCCATGACTCCGAAGGCGGTCGAAAGCCATGCCAGATTGCCATTGGGATAGATGGCCCGCACGCTTTTGTCTTGAACGGCAGCATTGCTCATCAGGTAGGGGATGTTGTAGATGGAATTGTTCTCGCCCAGGAGATCGATGTTTCCGTTGTTGTAGGCAATCACCAGGCATTCTTCGGAGGGATGGTATCCGATGGCAGCGATTTGATGGTCGTTGAGGCCGATCTCTGCCGAATAGTATCGCAGGCTGTTGTCTTCCTTGCCGTAGGAGAATAGGGATCCGTTGCCGATGGCGTAAACGTATTGCTTTCCTTCGGCCACGCATGTTGCGTTATGGTATGACAGGTATGATTTCCAGGCTCCGGCTCGCTGCGCCATCAGGGTCGAGGGCTGCATTCCGAGAGCGATCAGTAGAAGTATGAGCGCTTGTTTCATTTGGTTTAGAGCGTATCTTTTATGAAATCTGCCAGCAAGCCGATGGCTATGGCTCGGTGACTGATGCTGTTCTTGAGGTCGGATGGCATTTCTGCAAACGTTTGTTGGTGGCCGTCGGGAACGAACACCGAGTCGTATCCAAAGCCTGCATTACCTCGTCGTTCAGCGATTATACGTCCGCTTGCGATGCCTTCAAAGCAGTGCAGTTCGCTGGAGTTGATGATGAGAGCGATGACGGTACGGAATCTGGCTCTTCGATTGTCGATGCCTTGCATCTCGGATAGCAGCTTGCTGATGTTGGCCTCCGAGCAGCTGGGTTCGCCGGCATATCGGGCGGATGATACTCCGGGAGCGTTGCCGAGAGCTTCCACTTCGAGGCCTGTATCGTCGGCAAAGCAGTCGAATCCGTAATGCTCATTAACGTAGCGGGCCTTGATGAGGGCGTTGCCTTCGAGTGTGGATGCCGTTTCGGGGATATCTTCGCTGCAGCCGATTTGGGAAAGATCGAAGAGGCGGATGTGGGATCCGAGTATGGCTGCCGCTTCGGCGAGCTTGTGCTTGTTGTGAGTGGCGAAAACGAGGTGATGCATGGCTGGAGATTTAAGGTTTGCTGTATGCGACTATATCTTGATGCGGTCAAAGCCTTCGCCGTACACTCCGCGCACTTCGCTTTGCGAGATGAAGGCCTGACTGTCTATTTCCTTTATGAGACGAAAGATGTTTACCGATTCTGACTTCTTGGCCAAGAGCACAACCACCTTGATTGGCTTATGCGAGTAGCCTCCGATGCCGTCGAGCAGCGTACAGCCGCGTCCGAGATCTTTGATAATCCGCTCGGATATCTCCTCATACTTCTGCGAGAAGATAAGGAACTGTACCGATTGCCGATTGGCATTAATCACCTTATCGAGCACAAATGCGCTTACGCCCATCTCCACGAGCCCAAATACTATCTTCTCTATATTATGGAACAAAAGGAATGAGGAGCAGATTATAATCAAGTCGAATATCATCAACCCCATCCCCATCGATATGTTCTTATACTTGTTGATTATCGCCGCAATAATATCCGTACCGCCCGTGCTGCCGCTCACTGAGAATATCAAGCCTAAACCCGTGCCACAGATGCCTGCCCCTATCAATATCGACATAAAGGGCTCGCCTTCGATGAGAGGTATCCCCCCAAACAGACGCTCGAATAGCGACAAGGATAGCGATAACGACACGACTCCGAATATAGTCTTCACCAGGAACTTGAATCCCAGCAAACGGAAGGCGAACGCTAACAGTCCGATATTAATCACAAAGTAAGAGATCGACACCGGCGTTCCCGTAGCAAAATATATCAGAGCACAGGCTCCGCTCAAGCCTCCGGTTACGATTTGATTCGACAGTATAAAGGCATTGAAGCCGAAGCCATAGAGCAGCGTCCCTATCACTATCACCAAGTAATCTTGGATGCTTCTGTATATTTTACCGATATAAGCTCTGCTGCTCATTGCTTAGAGTACAATGTTGACGATCTTGTTCGGAACTACTATCACTTTCTTGACCGACCGGCCTTCCAGCCACTTGGATGCAAGCTCGTGCGAGAGGGCTGCCTGCTCGGCTTCTGACTGCGATGCATCGGCGGCGATGGTTATGCTAAAGCGAGTTTTGCCGTTGAAGGATACGGCGTAGGTCACAAGGTTTTCTGCCAGGATAGCCTCGTCCCATTGCGGCCATGAGGCTATGCACACCGACCCTTCATTACCCAGCGCATGCCACAGCTCCTCGGCCAGATGCGGAGCGAACGGCGCAAGAACTATCACCAGAGGCTCAAGCACGGCCCGCGTTGATCGCCTAAGAGCCGTAAGCTCGTTTACGCATATCATGAAGGCGCTTACGGCTGTGTTGAACGAGAAGCGCTCAAAGTCGTTCGTTACCTTCTTGATCAGGCGATGCAGGCTCTTGAGCTCGTCGGCTGTGGGAGCATCATCGGATACAATGAAGCCGGCGTTACGGTCGTAGAACAAGGCCCATAGCCTGCGCAGAAAGCGGTGCGCGCCGTCGATCCCATTCGTATCCCAGGGCTTGGATAGCTCCAAGGGGCCGAGGAACATTTCGTAGATGCGGAATGTATCCGCCCCATACTTCTCTATCATCTCATCGGGATTAACGACGTTATACTTAGACTTCGACATCTTCTCAACCTTCACGCCGCACACGTAGCGGCCGTCTTCGAGTATAAACTCGGCGTCGCGGTACTCGGGGTTCCAGGCGCGGAAGGCTTCGAGGTCGAGGATATCGTTGTTTACGAGACCGATATATACGTGCAGCTCCGTTGTGTCGTATTGCTCGTGAAGGTTATGGGACACGAAGGTATTGGAGCCGTTGATGCGATAAACGAAGTTGCTCCGCCCCTGAATCATGCCCTGGTTGATTAGCTTGCGGAAGGGCTCGTCGTCGAGCGTTATGCCTATATCGTACAGGAACTTATTCCAGTATCTGCTATATATGAGGTGGCCTGTTGCATGCTCCGATCCGCCGACGTAGAGGTCAACGTTGCGCCAATACTCAACGGCTTGCTTGCTGGCGAGGCCCTCGGGGTTGGCCGGATCCATATACCTTATATAATATGCCGACGATCCTGCGAAGCCGGGCATGGTGCATAGCTCAAGCGGGAAGATGGTTCGGTAGTCGATGGCCGATGTGAGAGTTACCTCTTCGCGATGCGTATCCCAGGCCCATCGTGAGGCGCGACCCAGGGGAGGCTCGCCCGTTTCCGTCGGCAAGTATTTATCGACTTCCGGCAGCAGTAGGGGGAGCTTGTTTTCGGGTATCGAACGCGGCGTACCGTCTGCATCATAGTAGATTGGCATCGGTTCGCCCCAATATCTTTGGCGGCTAAAGGCGGCGTCGCGCAGGCGATAGTTCACCTTCACGCGGCCTATGCCTTCGCTTCGGATATGCTCCTTGGCGGCCTCTATTGCCTCCTTCACTGTCAGGCCGTTAAGGAAGCCGGAGTTTATCATTATGCCCTCTTTTGCATCGAAGCTCTCTTCAGACACGTCGGCCCCTTCTACCAATGGTATGATGGGCAGGCCGAAGTGCTTGGCGAAGGCATGGTCGCGGCTGTCGTGACCCGGAACGGCCATTATCGCCCCTGTTCCATAACCGGCCAGAACATAGTCGCTTATCCATACCGGAATCTCCTCTCCGCTAAGCGGATTGACGGCATAAGAGCCGGAAAATACTCCGCTTACACGGCGATCGGCCAATCGTTCGCGCTCCGTGCGACGCTTCACGGCTTCCAGATAGGCATCCACCTCCAACTGATGTTCGGGGCTTAC
>JAITHO010000069.1 GCA_031279915.1 Tannerellaceae bacterium | reverse complement strand
TGGTCGAGGAAATATCGTGCGGCTTTGTCTGCAAGATCTTTATATTGCTCATCTCCAAGCATTCTGTATGCTGTTGAGAATGTCCAGAGGATGCGTGCGTTGAGGATACCTCCTTTGTTTGCATCGGGCACGGGGATGGCGGCGGGCGTTATCATTCCATAAAAACCTCCAGACGGATCTGGGGAATGTTTGGCCCAGAAGCTTAGGATATTTGTTGTTAAATCCTTGACAATCTCGCTTCGGAGTTGTTCGGCAATTTGATTGTTTTCGGCCTGAGCGTAGGCCATTGAATGTAGAATTATTGAAATAAGTAGAGCTATAACAAAATGTTTCATGGTAATTGTATTTAAATGGTCTATAATTATTTTCGAGATAATATCTGCTGAGCAGCAAGAACGAGGAACATATAGTGTGATGAGCCTCCGCCCATTACGTATTCCACTTGTTGCCAAAGATATGGAAACTCGAGTAATTCCGGAAAATCAGGTCGTATTAGAGCTGTGCCTGAGATTACTCCGCCCGGGATGTATGACCAGTCGGCTCGGTTAAGTCCGTATCCTACTGTTGCTGATTTTGCGCCAATCCCGGAGGCAAAAGATGCTGTATTTGAGCCCGGATGACATCCCAGCACAAAGTTTAGTGCATTATATAGCATTTCTGCGGGAAAGATGTCGGGATAGGCTTCATGGAGGAAGTAGTAGTTGTATCCTTGCTCTTGTATGCCCCATCCTGCACCCCAGATGCTCGGGCGATAGGGGACGCCATAAGGGGTTCCGGCAGCCTGTGTTTCAAGCTGTTTGCGCAAACGCGGAAGGGCATCTCGGATGGCTTGAGTAAATGCGGGATTGTTGAGCTTTTTTTCGGCGCGGCCTATAAACCAGCCTGTTTGCATTATGCGATCGGCAATGAATTTCGTTTCTGCGAGGAGGTAGTCGGAGTAGACGGCTTCGGAGGTTGCCAGATAGAGTTCTGTGGCAGCCTGGATTTTGGCGGCTTTGAAGAATCCTTCGCCCGGAACATTGGCGAAGATTGTTCTGGCGGCGTTAAGGGCCTGAACGGCAAGGGTGTCGTTAAAGCCTTTCATTACTCTGGCGGATGCGGCAAGGGCGGCGGCTGCGCTGAGTTCGCGTCCGGGATTATTTTCGGTGAAAACCCATCTGTCGTCTGAGGTTCCGATAACTCCGTCGGTCATGGCGGCTGCGTCGCCCAGCAGTACATATTGCCGCAGATCGTTGCATATAATGCCGCGATACAGTCGTCCGAGCGCGGAGTATGCGCCTACAACCGACAACATTCCATGTTCGATTTGCTGTAAGATATCCGCCTTGCTGTCAGGTTGATGGATTTCGGCTATACGCTTCTTTTGGTCTATGGTTGTTGCATCGTAGTCAACGGTGAAAGCTTCGCGAGCGAGGGCCAGGATGTAACATTCGCCGGATTGAGATTCAACGCGGAGGTCGAAATCTCCAGCATCGTGCCATCCTCCGTGGTTGAGGCCGGGAACTATCTCACCGGATTTGTATGGAGATAGGGTGGAGTTGCCTTGGGCATAGCCGTCGATATGATTATAATCGGTGGGAGCCATGAGAGCATCGTCGTCGTGGCATAAGTCGTGCCAAACTCTGTACTTTTCGCTCACACGGATATGGCACATTTGAACTGGGAGGAAGTATTCCAGCACGGGCTGCCATGCGCCTCGGTCGTACACGTCGCGAGCTATGCGGAAGATGGATGATGAGGCGTCGGCGTAGCGAACTTGATACAGCCCCTCGTCTTTGATTTCGGAGAAGTCGAAGCAGATATAGTTGTAGCGGAGGAATTTTCCCCACTCCTTTGCGGCGGCGCTCAGCACGGGCTTTTCGCCTTCGCTTGTGATTTTGTAAAGCGTCGGAGTGTGGCGAAGGCTGTCGCGGCTGTCGAGTTCGATGACGGCGGTCTTGGGTTGATTGGGGTGGTAGCCGAGCTGGGAGGTTTGTACAACGGGTTTGTAGAGCCATGAGTCGACAACATTGGGGGTTATCGTCCATCTGATAGCGCCTTTTGTTGCTCCGCGTGGGATGTCGCTGCGTACTACGAACCATCCGTTGTTATGATTCATGCGTCCGTCATAAAGCTTAAGATCAGCGGTTGACGACTCGATGACGAGCTTATTGTAGGGGTCGTCAGGGCGCACGGTGAATCGCCGTCCAACGGTATATGGCTCGGCTATGATTTCGTCGGCTCTGGCGGGGTTGTAGCCGTGATTATGTCCGGTGAGATTGTCGAGATTAGCCCTCGGATTGGGGTCGAATGCTCCGGTGTGAGCTATGTTGCTTGTCGAAGAGATAGTGGGTCCGTTGGGATGCTGCGGGAATATTCCGCTTTTGTCGTCCATAATCCAGGGCCTACCGAATAGGGCTCCCGGAAACAGTTCGAGGTTGAATCCGAGCTTGCCGATGAATCTCTCGGGAACGGGCCGATCGATGTCGACCGTTACGATCACCGAGCTACCTTGACCCTCAACCGTGACCGTATAATTAAACTCAAAATCAGGATAAACCATCGGATTGAATCCCTTGAGATGGCGCGACGAATCGGGGAAGCTCAGCCGGGCGACGATTTGGTTGGCCGACAGATCCTGGTTGCGGCTGCGTTGTTTGGGTACGGGCTGCCATTGTCCGGGAGTGGGTTCGAATCGCAGATCGCCATTGGTTGCCATGCGATTGCCGTGCATGATTAGGCTGACTCCGCTTTGATGTCCTTCGGGATAAACGTCGGCGAATGCCATAACGTCAACGCCCTTATTGCTGAAATATCCGGCAGAATTGAGCTTGAAATTTTGCGATCGGGCGCCAACTGCAATCATGCCCAAACAGCATATAAGAAGTAATAATCGTTTCATGTCATATCATATTTATATAATTCCTGTTAAAAACTCCGAAAAGCAGATTTCCCAATTGCTGAAGCCTTGTTTCTGCGGATATGCATTTGGCGGGCTTCATTGTTTTTGGAGGATAAAATTACAACTTGCTGATTTCGATAATATTCCCCCCTTTACAGTAGTAATTCGAGCCTTATTTTGAGAGTTTCCCCCCGGGGGGATTCGTCTCCCAGATCCGGCGCACGAATCCCCCCAGGGGGGAAACGTCTCCCAGATCCGGCGCACCAATCCCCCCAGGGGGGAAACGTCTCCCTCATCCGGCGCACCAATCCCCCCAGGGGGGAAACGTCTCCCGCATCCGGCGCACGAATCCCCCCAGGGGGAAACTCAAGGAATCGTGGCAAAATGGAAAATCGCCTCTGAAACTTCGCCAAACAGATGGGCGAAATTTAAGATTCTTTATGATTTTTCCGGAAGATGCCACGATTCGGAGATCCTCAAAATATCAATTAATATCCCGGATTTTGATCCTTGGCCGGGTCGAGAGCAGGATTTTTCATGAGCTCATCGTACGGAATGGGATAGAGCTCACGGTTAGGATCGTGCTGGTAGGCTCGGCGCGTGTGTGGGTTGGGCACGTAGAAGTCGGCGTATGCATAGCCCGGGATGTCTTCCTTGCGGATATCGTCGTTGTTGTAAGGATACTCGGCATCAAGGTATTGCTTAGCCATTCCGGTGCGGCACAGGTCGTACCACAGGCTGTATTCGGCGAAGAACTCATGACGGCGTTCGATGGCAAGGGCCACCTTCCAAGGCTCGGCGGTATATGGCGTGTAGTCCAGGCCTTCGTAGGTAGTTTCGCCATAAATGGGTGAGAGGTTGTCGCCTCCGGTAAGGCGCTTCAGGGTGCCGCCGATTTTGCCCGACGTGCGTTTGTACTTCGCATAGAACTCCTTGGCGTCGGGCGCCGTTTTGCCGTTGTCGAGCTGGAAGGGGAATCGTTTGCCTCCGAAAACATCGCCGGTCATGGTGGTTGGCGCAGAAGCTTCGTATGCTCCCCAGGCCCGGTCGCGAATGATTTGGATGTATCTCCATCCCTCGGCTTCTTCGCCTGTTTCGAAGCAACATTCGGCATAGTTGAGGTATATTGCCGCAAGCCTGATTTGTATCGACGACAGCGAGTTATACTCTCGCCCTTTGTAGGCCACGTGTTGTTTCCACAGCTTCTTATCCGAATTATTCGGAACGTTGTCAACGGTGATGAAGGCCGACCGCCAGCCGGTTTGCAGGCCTACGGTGCCGAACTCCGGGCCGAAGCCTCCCACGTTGACAAAGTATCCCGGAAAGACCTCCACCATTGTAGGCGGCGTGAACAGAACCGCGTCGCCTTCCGTATCCGTCAGCACAAATTCGTTCTTCTCGCCATATCGTGCAACCTGGTATTGAAGCCTTTTGTCGCCTTCTTCAAACGACCAGCAAAATTCGTAGGAAACATAGTGCGGGCCCCATCCGCCGTACTCTTTATTGCCTTTGAGCTGAACGGGCCACCATACCGCATCGGTTTGTCCTTCGCGCCCCCATCCCATGCTTTCCCATTCGGGGAATGCTATTTCCCAAACGCTTTCGGGCTGCCAGTAAATGCCCGGCAGGTGTATCTGCCCAAAGCAAGGATTAAGTTGGTAGATGCCTTGATCCATAATCTCCTTCAGCTCCTTTTTAGCTTTGTTGAACCAGCCTTGCCTGTCGCCAATGTTAGCCATGTACATGTATGCCTGGGCGAGATAAGCTTTAGCCATCCCTTTGGTTACGCGGCCTTTGTGTCCTTTCCAAGGTTGCCAGTCGAGAATGTCGCGAGCATATTCGAGGTCTTCAATAATCATTCCCCATGCTTCTTCGGCCGTTCCGCGTTCTTTGCCGGGGTGGGTAGAGTATGTTTCGCCGGTTCGTAGCATAGGCACGCCTCCGAAGTTTTGTACTAACCAGGTATAGAAGTATGCGCGCAAAGCCCGTGCCTGTGCTTCGATAATCTTCATGGTAGCCTCTCCGCCCTGAAATATAGCGGGATCGGCCTTCTGAAGATTAGCGAGAAAGCGATTGGCGCGGTCGATGGTATTGTAGGAGCGCGTCCATCCGCCAATGAACTCCGATTTGGAGCTTGTCCATGCCTGCCGGTTAAATTCAACGTCCCATCCGTCGCCCTGAATATCCATTGCGGGATAGTTAGAGAGGGCCATGTGAGGCTTGAGCAGCCAGCCCTGGGTGATATCAGCTCCGTTGCGCTCGGGATAAAGCAGGTCGTACACCCCATTGAGGCCTTGCTCAACATATTCCTGCGAGCTGAGGAGTATGCTGGGTTCGACAATACTATAATGTTCTACTTCGAGAAAGTCTTCTCCGCAAGAAACCAAGCCGGCAGTGAGTAGGGCTGCAATCATTGCGATATATATCTTTTTCATACTATTGGATTTTTTAATCTTTAATCATTAATAAATAGGTTGTCAGAATCCTACGCTCAGGCCGAAGGTGAAAGTTACCGGCAGGGGATAATGTCCCTGGTCGACGCCGGTTGTGAGCACCGAGTTTTGAAACGAATTGTTGCCTATGGGCAGCTCCGGATCAAGCTTGGCCGGATAAGAGGTGAACGTATAAATGTCTTCCACGCTGGCAAATATGCGGACGTTATCAATTTGGAATTTCTTTAGCAGATTCTTTGATACGGTATATCCAAGCTGAATGTTGCGAATTTTGAGGAAGTCGCCGTTCATAAGGTAATAGTCAGACACGCGCGTGTTGTGATTATCGTCTTGGCGTGTGAGGCGCTGGTACTTAGCGCTGCGGTTTTCGGGCGTCCAGGCGTTATCGGCGTATTCTTTGAGGATATTTTGATATCCTTCGGTTCCGGAGCGCATGGTTGTAAGATTTTTGTATCCGTAAGACAGAATATCTTGCCCGGCAAGGCCGTAGAGGTAAAGCGAAGCGTCCCAATTCTTATAGTTCACTGAGAAATTCAGGCCATAATTGAGGGTAGGGAATCCGTGTCCGAGATAATCGCGGTCGAGATCGTCAACCACTCCGTTGCCGTCGAGATCCTTAAACTTGAAGTCGCCTGGCGATGTGCCGGCCATCTGATAATATCCGCCGTTGAGGCCTTTTTCTCTGGCGACGGCGTTCAGGGCGTCAATCTCCTCCTGGCTTTGGAAAACGCTTTCGAAGCGATGTCCGTAGAAAGTACCGATGGGATAGCCGTTTTCGGCAATAGAGCAGTTATTCCACCAGTCGCCGTTGCCAACGGTTGAGTAGATGGGCAGGCCAACGTCTATGGCTTCGTTCTTGTTGGTCGAAGCATTGAGGCGAACGTTGAAGAACCAGCTCCCGACGGGCTTTTGGAAGGTGGCGGAAACTTCAAAGCCGCTGTTGCGTATCAATCCGGCATTGGTATAGATGGCATCGTAGCCGGTAGATGGGCGCAGGGTGCGATTGAGCAGCAGGTCTTTCGAATCGCGAACGTAATAGTCGAGCGCAAAGCTGAGCATGTTGTTGGCAAATCCAAAGTCGAGGCCCACGTTGATCTGCTCGTTAGTTTCCCATTTCAGATTCGTATCAATCTCAAGCACCTGAGCAAGCCCCGGAGCCAAACTGAACGACGATCCATTATAATAATAGAAAGCGATGCGCGAGGAGCTAAGCTGGTCAACCGAGCGATTCCCAAAGAAAGTGAAGCCCGCATTACCCGTTTGCCCCCATCCCAAGCGCAGCTTCAGGTTGCTGAATATTTTGAGATTCTTGATGAAGGCTTCTTCCGACAGTCGCCAGGCGAGCGAGGCCGAGGGGAAGGTACCGTAGCGGTTGCCGGCTCCGAAGTTCGACGATCCGTCGCGGCGAACAGTTGCCGTAAGGAGATATCTATCCTTCAACGAATAATTCACGCGACCGAAGAAAGATTCCATACGATTCTCGTCATTCAGCCCTCCCGATCCCTGTATAGTCGACGGATCCTGGGTTTGCCCTATCTGACGTATGCTCGGCACCGGCATATATCGGGCATTGATGCTTGAAGACGCTCCAAAGTTGCGCGAAACCGAATGTCCGGCCATAAGGGTCAGATCATGCATTGTCCCGAATTTCTTCTTATACGTAAGATAACTTTCAATTGATAGGCCAACGTTAGAATTGTTGCTAACCGTGTATCGGTCGAAGTCATCGTTCATATTATTTTGCGGGCGATTATTCTTCGGATCGTAGGTACTGGTAGCGAATCCCCTGTAAGTGCTTGCGCCGTTGGAGCGGAAAGTCAATCCCTTAAGCAGATCGACCTCCACGTAAGCATTAGCAATAATGTCGCCTCCATAGCTATAATTTCCAGCCTCATACGAATCGGTAACAGCCGCCACAGGATTGTCGAGATACTGGCTCACATCGTTGCCCGAATGGAAAAAGTGCCCCCATGTACCGTCGGGTCCGCGAACCGGAACATGTATGAGATTGCCGTTTTGGTCGGCATCGTCCATTGTCGGAGGGATGGCCGCATACTGGAGCATACTTCCGCCGCTTCCGGCAAAGCGCATGTAAGTATAAGCAAGGCTCGCGCCCACACGGATGATCTTTTTGATGGTATGGTCAACGCTTGTGCGAGCCGTAAGGCGTTTGAAATTCTGGTGGATGATAATACCGTCGTTGTCCGTATATCCGAGCGATAGTACGGCGCGAGTCGTTTCGCTTCCGCCGGCCACGCTAAAGGCATAGTTGCTTCGCAGAGCGCTGCGCGACATTTCGTCTTGCCAGTTAATGGTTTGCAGCTCGTCGGCATGATTCCACCACGCAGTGTTGAGCGATCCACCGTTCGCAACAGCCGCCGCCCGAGCCGCCTTGGCAAATCCCGGAGCGTCGAGCGTTTCAATCTTCACGGCAGGCGAGACTACGGAATAGTTGGCCGAGAAATACACGCGGGCTCTACCGGCTTCTCCCTTGCGCGTGGTCACCATGATCACGCCATTGGCGCCTTCCGAGCCATAGATAGCCGTAGCAGAAGCATCTTTCAGGATTTCGATGTTCTGAACGTCGGCCGGATTGAGATAGTCGATGTTAGTGCCGACGCGAATACCGTCGACAACGAATAGCGGGTCGGTAGAGTTATTCACGCTGGCAATACCGCGGATGCGAATCTTCGATCCGCCGCTTGGCCCGCCGTCGCGAGTAACAAGCACTCCGGCAGCAGCGCCTTGCAATCCGGTAACGATGGCTGTCGGACTGGTTTTCATCATTTCGTCGGCATTAACGGAGGCCACAGAACCCGTCACGTCGCTCTTTTTCACCACGCCGTAGCCAATCACCACAACCTCGTCGAGGCGTTCGGCATCTTCGCGCAACGTAATATTATATGTAGTGCGTCCGGCAACAACCTTCACCTCCTGAGCCAGAAAACCCACATACGACACGCGCAACACGGCGTTGACGGAGGCAGGGAGCGAGAATCGTCCGTTCATATCCGTAATTGCGCCCGATGTTGTACCGGCCACCACCACATTGGCGCCGATTATCGACTGGCCGGTTTCATCAACCACCGTCCCACTGACGGTCACAGATTGCTGCGCCCAGGCAGCGAATCCAAACAAACAGATGCACATCAGCATCATAGCCGACAACTTAATGGCTCGGCTGTACATTATTCTTCTTTCTTTCATGATAAATACAATAAAAAGGTTTTACAGCGCAATGCATAGCTGCTATTCCAAATTGTGCGAGCGAAAGTGGCGTTATATTGCGTTCCGCGCCTCGTTTGATTTTACATATATCCATAGTTCTGTTCTTGAAAAAATCATTTAACTAATAAGGCGAACAATGCTCCCCCCTTACGCCCATGCATCAACAAGGCCGCAAGTCGATTGAGAAGTAAAGATTCGGGCGAAAACGCTTATAGATAAGCGAAGCCTTAGCAGATTAAACAGAGCCTCTGCCGAGTTTAGTTATCCACCTCAAGCTTGATCCAGAAGCTCATAATTCGGTTCAAAAAAGTTATGCTGATGCCTCTATAAAATCATGCTAAGACCTAAAAAAAATTCCTAAGGGAATTTCAAAAAATTCCCTTAGGAATTTTTGAAAATTCTTATAGGATTTTTTTTTAATTCCTATAGGAATTTTTTTCACCCATCTCCTCAAAATTCGGGGAGCCGGCCCGGCAGTTTTAAGCGTTTATATTAGACTTGTCCGAGCCAGAAAAAAGTTTCTAACAATACGCTCGCAATATGCGAACGGTCATTCCGTGCGAGTCATCTCCATGCCGGGCATCTCGCCGTAATCGGATATGATTTCCTGCACGAGTTTATCTCCATTAAATTTAAACGCAAGCTTAAACTGGAAGCTGCCCATGTCGCTTTCAATGCTAACATCGCCCACATATTTGCCATTATCTAATTTCAATGGGGAAGATGAAATTTCGCCCATCGGGCTTGAGAGGGTCGCCTTGGTTTCGCCATTAACGGTAGCGATTGTGCATAAGCCGTCAACGGAGCCGCCGCCCATATCAGGCATTGTATACTTCCATTTGCCTTCCATTTTCTTGAGAGTTGCATCTTGCGCCGAAGCAGTGGCCGATATACTCGACATTATTGCGCAAATCATCAGAAGCGAGAGAATTTTTGACGTGATAGTCTTCATAACTAATTAAATTAAGATTAAACAATATTGTGGAACCTCTGTCTGGTTTTGTTTTTTGATACCGATAAGGAAGCAGAAGTTCCGTCAACCTTCCTCTCGTTATCCGATTGAAAATCGTTCCGCTAAAATAAAGCCTCCCTCCAATAATTCAGCAAGAAAACATACGAAGCTGCAAAATCGAACTGCGAAGCGCCCGAATGCAGGTCTAATGAGAAATTTGGGATAAGTTTTTTTCGAGAAAGTGTTGAGTTTGTCTCCTTTAACGTTTTGGAGAAAAACGGTTCATTGTCTATAATGGATTGCGATCACAAGGATAAAATGCAAAAGCCGATACTACGCTTACTATTCGGTATCAGGCAGATCCTTAAAGCAATTTTGTTCCGGAGATTTATAACAGTTGGCGTTAGTATGAGCGGATAGAGTTTGCTGGAAATTGGTGTCGGTGCGGATTTTTTTGATAGCCATTCTTGCGGCTTGCTGTTGCGATTCTTTCTTTGAATATCCTATGCCTATGCCTATCTGACGGTTGAGTAAGGTGATGCCGCTCTGGAATACGGGGTTTCCGTTGTTGTCTATAAAGGATTCGAGCACGTCGAATTGTATTTCAAGTTTTCGCTTCTGGCTCCATTCGATGAGTGAAGATTTGAAGTTAAATTCCTGACGGGCAAGCACGTCAAGATCAATGTGATTGTCTATGACTTTTTCTTTGATGAAGCGATAACATTGGCGGTATCCACGGTCGAGATATACGGCTCCGACAAGCGCTTCAAGTGCGTTGCCATAGAGGTAGCTGTTGTGAGTATTGAGTCTTGTTGCGCATACAACGAACTTCTGTATACCGATTTCACGTGCCAAGCGATTCAGCTGATCGCGCTGTACAATTTTTGAACGTGTATTGGTCAGATAGCCTTCCCGTCGGTTGGGGAAATGTTTGTAAAGGATATCGGCGATCACGGCATCAAGGATTGCGTCGCCAAGAAATTCGAGCCGTTCGTTGTTTTTCCATTTCCCATTGTTTCCTTCAACGGACGACGACTTGTGCCTAAAGGCTTCTTCGTAAAGACTGATATTGTCGGGATAAAATCCCAGGATGTTGTATAAAGATAAATAAGGCTCCTTTTTTTTATTTATAAGAAGCCTTATTTTTTTTCGAATCTTATCAAACACTTCCGTCCGGATTATTTGGCTTGTCTATAACTTCCTTACTATGACGCTGGCATTGTGTCCGCCGAATCCGAAGGTATTTGAGAGAGCTGCATTGATTTCCCGTTTTTGCGCTTTGTTGAAGGTAAAGTTCAGCTTGTAGTCGATTTCAGGGTCTTCATCGCCGTCTTCATGGTTGATTGTTGGAGGCACGATATTGTCTCTAACGGCCAGGATGCATGCGATAGCTTCCAATGCTCCGGCAGCGCCGAGGAGGTGTCCGGTCATCGACTTGGTGGAGCTTATATTCAAGTTGTAGGCATGTTGGCCGAATACGTCTTTGATGGCCTTCACTTCCGAAATATCTCCAACCGGGGTGGATGTTCCGTGAACGTTGATATAATCAATGTCTTCCGGCTTCATTCCGGCGTCTTCGAGGGCGTTAAGCATCACGAGCCGCGCTCCGCGTCCTTCGGGATGTGAGGCGGTTAGGTGGTGGGCGTCGGCCGACATTCCTGTTCCAACAACTTCGCAATATATACTTGCTCCTCTTGCCTTGGCATGTTCCAATTCTTCAAGAACCAAGCATGCTGCTCCTTCGCCGAGTACGAATCCGTCGCGGCTGGCGCTGAACGGGCGCGATGCGGTTTGTGGAGAGTCGTTTCGGGTGGAGAGAGCGTTCATTGCGTTAAATCCGCCTACGCCTGCGATTGATATAGCGGCTTCGGCTCCTCCGGTGACAATAGCGTTAGCTTTGCCCAGACGGATATAATTGAAGGCGTCGGAAATGGCGTTTGTGGATGATGCGCAAGCCGATACAGTGGCAAAGTTGGGCCCTCGGAAGCCGTACAGCATTGAAATCTGACCGGATGCAATGTCGGCAATCATTTTGGGGATGAAGAAGGGATTGAAACGCGGTCCGCGCTCTTCATTGTATCCCATCACTTCTTCTTCAAAGGTTTTAATGCCTCCGATGCCCGAAGCAAAAATAACGCCGATGCGGTCGAGGTCTTCCTTTTCGAGGTCGAATCCTGCATCCGCAACGGCGTCTTTGGCGGCCGAGAGAGCAAAAAGCACGTAACGGTCGCATTTGCGAGCTTCTTTGCGATCCATAATGAGCAACGGTTCAAAGCCTTTTACTTCACACGCAAAAGTCGTTTTGAACTTTGACGAATCGAACTGAGTAACCGGACCGGCTCCACTACGCCCGTTGATTAGGCCTTCCCATGTTTCAGCAAGGGTATTACCCAGCGGAGTGATGGCTCCCAGACCGGTTACTACAACTCTTTTTAATTCCATATTTACGAGAAAGCGAATTACTGCTTCAAACTTTCTTCAACATACGCGATTGCGTCGCCAACAGTAGCAATACGTTCTGCTTGATCGTCAGGTATTGATATGCCGAATTCTTTCTCAAATTCCATAATCAACTCTACCGTATCAAGTGAATCGGCTCCTAAATCATTTGTAAAATTTGCGGAGTTCGTTACTTCTGTCTCTTCTACACTTAGTTTGTCAACAATGATAGCTTTTACTCTTGATGCAATTTCTGACATAACTTCTTGATTTTAGATTAATAACTTTTTTAATTTTGCGTTGCAAAGAAAAGCATTTTTTTTTTCTCTCTTGCAAATATTCAAATGCAAAAAAATGAAACCCTGCCATGATTTCCTCTAATGCGCATCAGCTCAATACATTATTATGAAGAATATTGCCATTCTCGCTTCTGGTTCGGGCACTAATGCCGACAATATTATCCGCTTCTTTGATAACAGTTTATACGCACGTGTTGCTCTTGTATTATCCGATAATCCACGCGCCGGCGTGCATGCCCGCGCTGCCGCTCTCAAACGGCCTTCCTTCAGCTTCTCGCGCGAGGAATTTCGTTGTGCCACCTCAATATTAGCCATTTGCGAGGAATATGCAATTGATTTTGTTGTCTTGGCTGGATTTCTGACAAAAGTGTCAGCGCCCATAATAAATGCCTTCCCGAACAAGATCGTCAACATTCACCCCGCTCTTCTTCCCAAATACGGTGGAAAAGGGATGTACGGGATGCATGTTCACCGTGCAGTTCTCGAATCCGGCGACTCCGAATCCGGCATTACTATACATTATATTAATGAATACTACGACGAAGGCGCCATCATATTCCAGGCCTCCTGCCCCGTGATGCCCGGCGACATGCCCGACGAGCTTGCCGCCAGGGTGCATCAGTTGGAATACACGCACTATCCGGTCGTCATCGCAGAGCTTTTGAAGAGTATTTGAATGCTTTTAGGAGCGGTCGGCGTATAAAGCAAAGAGATTCGTTTTGGGGGATAAAATAAAAGATGGCTACAAATCTGATTATGCCGGTGGATTTTTTCCGAACAAACGATGGCCTTCCTTTCCTTTTTTACCGCAACTTCTTTACATTCCACCGGGTGGAAAGTTTCCCGCAAAAGTTCGGCGAGTTTTCCACCGGGTGGAAAGTTTCCCGCAAAAGTTCGGCAAGTTTTCCACCGGGTGGAAAGTATCCCGCAAAAGTTCGGCAAGCCTTCCACCGGGTGGAAAGTTTCCCGCAAAAGTTCGGCAAGCCTTCCACCGGGTGGAAAGTTTCCCGCAAAAGTTCGGCGAGCCTTCCACCGGGTGGAAAGTTTCCCGCAAAAGTTCGGCAAGCCTTCCACCGGGTGGAAAGTTTCCCGCAAAAGTTCGGCAAGCTTTCCACCGAGTGGAAAACCGGCGAACGGACGTTTTTTTA
>JAITHO010000060.1 GCA_031279915.1 Tannerellaceae bacterium | reverse complement strand
ATCGGTTGTCGTCACCGTTGATCTCGACCGTCCGATTCCCGCCGGATACGCAGGCAAGCTTGGGTTTAACCTTGAGCTTTTCCCAGGAGCCCTCTTCGGCAAGCCATGGCTTATGGACGGAAAACATGGTATCTTCCCACCTCAACCTAACGGCCCAACCCTATCGCAAGCTGCCAACTATCCGCATACAGGCAACTACACTACTGACCCGAAAACCGACATCAAGCATCTCTCCGGAGATAATCGTGGATATAACCCGATCATTGCCGACGACATCATTGCCGAACCTTACGCAATCGGCAAACGCTTCGTGCTGCGACCCGACGATCCATACAACCGGCTCGTAATCGAAACAAAGTCGACAGATCTGAAACTGTATGACGGACGCATGAATCACAACAACGGATGGTTCGTCGTCAGAAGCGACCTGGCCGTTGGCGTCACAAAGGAGGCCGTAAAGTGGGTGATAACGCCCAATGCTGTTAACGACTGGACTTATCAGCCGGTGATACAAGTTTCGCAGGTTGGATACCATCCGGCGCAGCCCAAGGTAGCGATCATTGAGCTCGACAAGCGCGACAGCAAGCGACTGAAACCCGTTCTTTACCAAATCACCGAAAGCGGAGAGGAGGTTGCGCTCTCTGCCGACGTAAAAGATTGGGGAAGTTTCCTGCGATATAATTATTTGAAGTTCGATTTTTCGGCGATAAAGAAAGAGGGACTATATAAGGTTCGTTACGGAAATTCGGAGTCGGCCATCTTCAGCATCGCTTCAGACGTTTACAATCGAGGCGTATGGCAGCCGGTGCTGGAATATTTTCTGCCGGTTCAGATGTGTCACATGCGGGTTAACGAGAAATACAGAGTTTGGCATGACCTCTGCCATGAGGATGACGCTCAAATGGCCCGCGTTGATTTCAACCACATAGATGGATACGCTCAAGGCCCGTCGACGCTCACGAGTTTTAAGCCCGGAGAGGTCGTTCCCGGATTGAACGTAGGAGGATGGCACGATGCTGGCGACTTCGATCTGCGAGTTGAATCGCAGGCAGGCGAGAGCTATATTCTGACCCTCGCCCACGAGGCATTCAAAGTTGATTACGACGCAACCTCCATTGATCAAAAGGCAAAGATTACGGAGATACATCAACCTGACGGAAAAGCCGACATCCTCCAGCAAATCGAGCACGGAGCCCTGTCGGTTGTGGGCGCTTACAACGCTCTTGGGCGCTTATATCGCGGAATTATTTGCAACGATCTGCGTCAGTACGTCATGCTCGGAGATGCCGGAGCGATGACCGACGGAATCCTCGGTAATGCCGACGACCGATGGGTCTTCACCGAAAATAATCCCTTCAGAGAACTTACAACAGCCGCACATCTTGCAGCCATCTCAAGAACTCTCCGCGGATTTAACGACACGCTGAGCCTGCAGTCACTTCATGCCGCCCGCGCCATCTTCAAAGCCACGGCCGGCGAAAACCGTGCGAGATCAGCCAAGATCCACGCCGCCGTCGAATTATTCCTCACCACCGGAGAGAGCGCATTCAAGGATTATATTCTGGGCGAAACAAAATTCATAGTCGACAATATCGGAACCGTCGCATGGTTTACCGGAAGAGCCGAAAAAGCAATGAAGGATGCAAAATTCTCGAAAGCTTTCCGCGATGCGCTTCCCAAGGTCAAAGAGCTTTTTGAGCAGCAAGCTGCAGAGACTCCTTACGGCATCCCGTATCGTCCGCGCATCTGGGGCGCAGGATGGGATATACAGTCGCTCGGTTATCGCTATTACTTCCTGCACGCGGCTTATCCGGAGATTTTCTCACCCAACATCGTTTACAATGCCCTCAACTTCGTTCTGGGATGCCATCCCGGGCTGAATACATCCTCCTTTGCCTCCGGAATAGGCAGCAAATCGGCTACCGTGGGCTACGGGCTCAACCGCGCCGACTGGTCATACATTCCCGGCGGAGTCGTTTCCGGAACAGCCCTGATACGGCCCGACTTCCCCGAGCTGCTCGAATTTCCGTACCTCTGGCAGCAAGTTGAGTACGTCATGGGCGGAGGATCCTCCCACTACATGTTCCTCGCCTTAGCCGCCCAGCATCTGCTGGCAAACAAATAGCCTGATCCCCATCTCCAAATAAAATCGAGGGTGCATCATCAGCCAAATGATGCACCCTCCTTGCCTTTATCCCATCCCCAAAAACTTTAGATCAAAGCTTCAAGCAACGAGACGGCAAAGCTGTTTGGACGCTCTAATCTTTAATCTTTGAAAATAAAAGCGTATGTTTGAGCGTTAAAATTCAAAGCAGTTGATGATGTCAAAGAAAAGTAAGCAAATAATCAGTAGTATTTTGATTGTGATCTTCGCGTTCTACTATGCGAACATCTGCTTCTTCTACCACAGCCATATTATCAACGGCATTACCATCGTTCATTCGCACATACACAATAAGCCGCATGCCCATAACGGAACACACGGCGGCAGCGAACTGACTTTGATCTCAACCCTATCCTGTTTCCAGTCGCATCAAGTAGGCCCCACCTTTGAAATTCTGGGAGTCTTCCTGCTTTTACAGACAATTATCCGTCCTTTCTGCAATCGACGGATAATCTCCAAATCCTTTTCCTGTATTTCTTTAAGAGCCCCGCCTTGTCGTCTTGCTTTCTAAATAGGGCTCATATTATGGCTGTTATTGTCGACAGCCAATCCGCCATACTTTGTTAGCGCTAAGCTATTGAGGTATGCAATCAGTTAGTTTATTGAAGCCGTTATCAGGGCGGCGCATCACATTTCAAAATTTTTAATCATAGAATCAATGAAAAAGATCCTCATATTAGCATGGGTATGTATGATGCATATCTCGTGCAAACAAAATAAGGCTGTGGAAAATGAAGCAAGCCTTCAGTACAAAGGCGACACCGTTTTTGTTAGCTCACATTCAGTAGTCAGTTCCAAAATCAAAACATATACGCTAGCTCAGCAAGATTATAGCTCAGAGTTCAACACTACCGGCACGGTGAAAGCTATTGCCGGACAAATGGCCGAGATTGCTCCGCCCTTCGACGGACGCGTGGCTCGTTCGTTTGTTCAGTTGGGGCAGAGGGTGAGCGCCGGCTCTCCGGTTTTCGAATTACACTCTGCGGATTTCTTTGAAGCCACAAAGGCTTATTTTCAAAGCCTGCAAACCAGGAAGACGAAAGAACTAAGCCTGCAGCGTCAGCGCGATCTGCTGAAAAACGGCGTTGGCGTGGCCAAGGATTTGGAAGAAGCTGAAACTGATTACGAGGTAGCTCTGAAAGACTATGAAAACGCTGCTGCAACGCTTAAGATGTTCAACATCGATCCTGACGATATTGCGATGGGCCAAGCCTTGAAGGTTACTTCCCCCATCTCCGGAGAAGTAGTGCAGGCCAATATCGTTATCGGGCAATACGTGAAAAGCGAGGCTGCTCCGCTGCTGATTGTGGCCGAACTCGGAAAAGTATGGACTGTGGCGCAAGTCAAAGAGAAGTACATTCATTCCATCCATACAGACGATAAGGTGGAAGTCCGAACCGATTCGGAGCCCGAAAATGCGATCGCCGGTTATGTGTCGCACATCAGCGAGCTGCTTGACGAAGAAACCCGCTCGGTGCAGGTGCTCGTTACCTGCGATAACAAAGATCGGAGGCTCAAGCCCGGAATGTTTGCCAGCGTTCGCTTCATTAACCAACCTCATCCGTCGATACTTGTTCCTTCAACAGCTTTGCTGCAAAAGGAGGACGAAACATACGTCTTCGTAAAGGCCGGAGAAGGAGAGTATATCAAGCGTAGAGTGAAAGCGGCGACCGCCAGCGCTTCGGAGGCATTGATTACCGAAGGCCTGGCAAGCGGCGATGTGATTGTTTCGGAAGGTGCAATTTACTTGATGATGAATTGAGATGGAAAACTTTATCGATAAGCTCATCCAACGCCGTTGGCTGGCAGCTACGGTCTTTGCTATTATCTCGGCTATCGGGATTTACGCCTGGAGCCAATTGGCCATCGACGCCTATCCCGACATTGCCGACGTATCGGTTGGAGTGGCCACACAGGTTCCCGGACTGGCCGTCGCGGAAATAGAGCAGCAGATCACCGTGCCCCTCGAACGTGAACTGAATGGGATCCCTGGCCTGAAAATCATGCGGAGCAAGAACTTTTTCGGAATATCTAAGATCACCCTTGTTTTTGAAGATGGAATTGATGAGTATTGGGCCCGACAGCGGGTGCTGGAACGCCTCAACGATGTTGATCTGCCGTTCGACGCGCAACCCGGACTTGATCCGCTCACTTCGCCAACCGGCGAGATCTATCGCTACATCATCACCGGAAACAAGAGCTTGCGCGAACTGACGGAGCTTAATCACTGGTTGATCATTCCTCGGCTGCGACAGATTTCAGGCATAGCCGATGTGTCGAACTTCGGAGGAATAACCACGCAGTTCCAGATTGAAATTGATCCCAACAAGCTGACCCAATATAACCTCTCGCTCGGCGAGGTCACCGAATCCATAGAGCGCAATAACTCCAATGCCGGAGGCAGTACGCTGATACGCGGCGATCTGAGTTACGTTGTGCGCGGCCTGGGGCTGGTACGCGACTTGCAAGACTTGGGGAACGTGGTGGTCAAAACCGTAGGAGGAGCGCCTGTATACATCAAAGACTTGGGCGAACTGAAGTACGGTAATCTTGAACGCAAAGGAATCATGGGCTATTTGGATGACAAAATCGACTATGCCGACGGCGTGCAAGGAATGGTGCAGTTGCTGCGCTACGAAAATCCTTCGCGGGTTCTCAAGGAAATAAATAAAACGATTGATGCATTGAATAAGGATGGATTGCCGGAGGGAATAAGGATTGAAACCTTTTACGACCGAACGGAATTGGTTGACGCCACGCTGCATACCATTTCGCATACGCTATCGTTCGGGATTGTGCTGGTCATAGGCGTATTGATTATCTTTCTCGGAAGTCCGAAAGGAGCATTGCTGGCCACCATCACCATCCCTGTTTCGTTGCTGATTTCATTCATTTTGATGTGGCTAACGGATATCCCCGCCAATCTGCTTTCCTTGGGAGCTATTGACTTCGGGATTATTGTGGACGGCACAATTGTGATGATGGAAACAATTCTCAAGAAGCGAGAAGATAATCCCAACGAAGCTTTAGCGGAAGCAAGCATCGCCAAAAGAGTGGCCGAGGTTGCAAAGCCCATCTTTTTCGCCACGCTGATTATCATTGTTGCCTATATGCCCTTATTTGCCTTCGACAGGGTAGAGAAAAAACTCTTTACTCCTATGGCCTTCACGCTGGGATTTGCCTTGCTGGGAGCTTTGGCTTCGGCCTTGATTCTGATTCCGGGCTTAGCTTTTACGGTATATAGAAAACCGCAGAAAGTATATCGCAACCCTTGGCTCGAACGCCTGATTGCAATCTACCAGAAGCAAACCGCAAAGCTTATCGCCTCGCCCAAAAAGCTTATTACCCCCATCGCCGCCATCCTCATCACAGTTGTCGGATTATTAATGTATGTCGGGAAAGATTTCTTGCCCTACCTTGATGAAGGAAGCATTTGGCTTCAGGTGCAACTTCCTCCGGGCATGTCGCTCGAAAAATCTTCGGAGATGGCAACTGTGCTTAGAGATAAGCTTAAAACATTTGATGAGGTAACTTATGTGATGACCCAAACGGGCCGCGACGATGAAGGCGTTTGCCCGTTTTCTTTCTCACACATAGAAGTAATGATTGGCTTAAAACCATATAATACGTGGAAGAATGGCCGAAGAAAGTCGGACCTGATTGCCGATATGGCTGCTATGACCAACGACATGCCGGGATACAGCGTAGGCTTTACGCAGCCCATTATTGATATGGTAATGGATCAGGTTGCAGGAGCTCACAACGATATGGCTATAAAAGTTTATGGCGACGATATGACCGAAAGCCGCCGAATTGCCGAACACGTGAAGAAAATATTGGAAAGCGTGCCGGGAGCAGTTGACGTTGGCATTGCAGAAGAGCCTTTCATACCGCAACTTCAAATTATTGCCGACCGCGACAAGATTGCCCAATACGGCCTGAATGTTGCCGACGTAGCCGAGCTAATAGAAGTAGCCATAGGAGGGAAAGCCGTTTCGCAGGTATTTATCGACAGCCGCGTTTACGATGTTATTTGCCGCTACAACGAATCATCGCGCGATACCCCTGAGAAAATAGGCGCATTAATGCTGACTTCGGCTTCGGGAACAATGATTCCGCTATCGGCCGTGGCTCAAATTAAAAGCACCACCGGAGCCAGCATGATCTCGCGCGAAAAAAATCAGCGATTCACCACCGTCAGCCTTAATATCCGCGGACGCGACCTGAGCTCCTTCTTCAAGGACGCTCAATCGGAAATAGAGAAACAAGTGGAATACGACCACTCCAAATTCTACTTCCATTGGGACGGACAGCTGGAAAACCAACGGCGAGCCTTTAACAACCTTGCCGTAATCATGCCCATAACCTTGGCCGTGATGTTCCTGCTTTTGTTCTTCACCTTTGGAAAATTCCGTCAGGCGGGATTGCTAATCGGGATGTTGCCGCTCGCAGTTTTTGGGGGGATACTGGCCTTGGTAGTGCGCGGAATGACGCTGAACGTATCCTCCGCCGTAGGATTTATAGCCCTTTTCGGAGTCTTCATCCAGAACGGCGTCTTAATGATTTCGCATATCAACATATTGCGAGACCGAGGAACCGAGCTGAAAGAAGCCGTAATTGCCGGAGCGTCGCATCGCTTGCGTCCGATAATGATGACCGCCAGCGTAGCCGTCTTGGGCTTACTCCCCGCATCCATTTCAACAGGCATCGGCTCAGATGTTCAGCGTCCGCTGGCCACCGTAATTGTCTACGGCTTGCTCTGCGGAACAATTCTGATACTATACGTCTTGCCGGCATTTTACTATATGATCGAAAAAAGACATGTATATGCCCACGGCAGGCGCATTTAAATCCAGCGAAATCATGCGAGCCGTTGGCGACGGATATCCCCAGCCTTCCCCCTCCTCCGCAAAAGCCGAAAAGACTAAGCCGGATCGAGCAATCTATGAATTATTGCACCATTTGCGTTTTTTTAATTGGCAATACAAGCATTTATTCAAGGCTTTGTTCGATTCTGAGACCGGAAAATCGATTTTCCGGCGCCAGCTCTCCAGTTTTTGCCCCTCATACGCGCGTATGAACCTCCAAACTTCCAGTTTTTGCCCCTCATACGCGCGTACGAGCCTCCAAACTTCCAGTTTTTGCCCCTCATACGCGCGTATGGACCCCCAAATTTCCGGTTTTTTTTCCACATCCCAGCCTTGGACTGACGGCAAATTTTCCAAATTCCGCCTCTCCATGACTTGGGATTGCGCCAAAATTTCCGTTTTTTGTCCGTTCGAACGTTGGGATGGCTCCGGAAAAGATTTTTCGGCGTCGATAAAACAAGCATGTAAGATCGACGTTCCCGCAGCGCCCGCATTAAAACCCTGCCCCGTAAATATGTTAAACAATTATTTATTATTCCGATGAAAATCTTAAAATTCATGATCCTACTTTTTTCCTTATGTACAGCCCTTACAGCTTACGCACAGGAAAAACAACTATTGACGTTCAATGACTATCTGGACAAAGTCAAAAAGTCAAATATCAGTTATCTTGCCGAAAAATATAATGTGGACATTGCCGAGGCCAATCTAAAAGCCGCCAAAGTATTTCCGGATCCCGAATTGTCGCTGGCTTATGCCAACAACCAAAACTGGAACCTGCAAATGGGCTATGGCTTTGACGCCGAATTAGCCTGGACACTCGAACTGGGCGGCAAACGCAAAGCCAGGATACGATTGGCGCAAAGCGAACACGACATGACCGCAGCCCTGCTGGAAGATTACTTCCGCAACCTACGCGCCGACGCAACCATCGCTTATCTAACAGCATTGAAACAAAAACGGCTGTACGACATACAAAAATCCTCGTACGCACAAATGCTGAGACTTGCATACGCCGATAGCCTTCGCTTTCAGTTAGGCGCAATTATGGAGGTCGATGCGCGGCAATCGAAGCTGGAAGCCGCCACCATGCTGAACGATGTTTATGCCAGCGAAGGAGAATGGCACGACGTTTTGCTCCAATTACTACTGCTACAAGGAAGCAAGAACATGGAACTGCCAGATTCAATTGCGGGAGATTTGTACTATCCCAAACGCACATTTGAGCTATCCGAACTTATCACTGCGGCTCAAAATAATCGAGCAGATTTGCAGGCAGCCTTACGATCAAAAGAAGTCTCGCACAACAAGCTGCGTTTGGCAA